>JAPONS010000051.1 GCA_026713825.1 Chloroflexota bacterium
CTGTACACCAGCGACGCCGCCGCCCCGTCCTCGAACTGCAGGAACGTCAGGTGGCTGCCCTCCGTCGGCCGGTCGGGGTCCCAGACGCCCGTCGCCGACCGTACGCTCTTCACGACGCCGCCGCCAAGCACCCGCACGCTGTCCACCTGGTGGGGCACCTGGTTGAAGAGGATCCCGCCGCCCAGTGACGTGTCCAGTTCCTCGGGCCGCCGTGGCCGGTAGAGGAAGTTGGTGTAGTTCCAGGTGTTGATCATTCCGAGCCGGCCGTAGTCGCCGCTCGCGATCATCTGCCGCATGACGCGGATGGCCGGGTCATAGCTGTGGGTGTGCCCGACAATCACCTTGACGCCGGTGCGGTCGACGGCCTCGATGATGGCGTCGCAGTCCTCCATCGTCAGCGCGAGCGGCTTCTCGACTATGACGTGCTTGCCGTGCTCGGCCGCCATGATGACGTGCTCTTTGTGGAACTGGTGCGGCGTCGCGACGTAGACGAAGTCGACGTTGGGGCTCTCGCACAGCTCCTCAGCGTCCTCGTACACCTCCGCTTCGAAGTCCCGCGCGAAGGCCTCTCTCGGCTCGGCGTGCCGGTCCGCGGCCGCCGCGATGCTCACGTCGGGGTGCTCCACCATACTCCGCACCATGCCGGACCCTGCCATCCCAAGCCCGATGAAGCCGATGCGGAGTCGCTGTTGCTCTGTCGCCATTGTCTTACCCTCCCTGACTCGGGTTTGCCTGGTTGGCGGGACCGCCTGCCTCGGCCGGAGGCGCGTCGGCAAGCATGGGGCGCCGGACGGGGCGGACGATGAAGAGGAAGAAGGAAGACGCCCACCAGCTCAGCGCCATGACTACGATGCCCACGCCGAAGCCGCCAAAGAAATCGGCCATTGCGGCCACAAGGAACGGCCCCGTGCCGCCGGACAGTGTGATGAGGGGCCTGACCCGGCCGGCAATGGCGCCGAGGTTCGCCCGCCCAAAGTAGGCCGCCCAGACCACCTGGTTGAGGCCCACCCAGGCGCCGATTCCGAACCCGGCAATCGCGCCCGCGGCAAGCACGCTGGTGCCCGGCAAGAGCAGCAGAAGGGGCACGGTCAGACCGTTCCATGCGCAGACGATGAGCAGGGTCTTGCGAATGTGCATGCGGTCGGCAAGCCAGCCCCAGAAGAAGCGTCCGAAGAAGCTTGTGAACCCGTATGCGCTGAAGGCAAATCCCGCCGTTGTAAGGTCGAATCCCTTGTCGCTGAACGTCGGCGTCAAGTTGGCGGGGAAGGCGGTGGGGGAGAAGCTGGCAAAGAATACGGCGCCAACAAGCAGCCACAGAGTGGTCGTGCGGAAAGCTTCACCGGCTGTGAGGCTCGTGTCCGCCGCGCGTGCCCGCGCCGCCGCCTCCGAGCCCTCCTTGTCGCCGTCCGTCCGCAAGCCCACGTCCTCCGGCCGCGTCTTGATGAGCATTGCGGGCAACACCGCGAACACCAGGGTCATGACGCCCAGCAACTGGAACGTGGTCCGCCAGTCCAGCGCCTCCACCACGTTGGCCACGGTGAAGGGCAGCAGAAACGCCGCCAACCCAGTGCCCATCGACGCCAGCGCCGTTGCGCGTCCGCGCTTCCGCACGAACCACTCGGGCACAATCGCGGCTTGCATCAGCGCGCCCGGCCCCGCGCCGAGCACGCCGCTCAACACGCCAAAGATGAGCCAGAACTGCCACACCTCGGTGACGAAGGACACTGCGATGATCCCAAAGCCGGACACGAAGGCGCTGCCCACGGCCAGGAATGGCGCGCCCCGCCGCGAGTCGAGGAAACGGCCGAGGAAGAACCCCCCAACAGCGGCGCCAAGGGTTCGCAGCGTGATGCCCAGGAAGATGGCGGACTGGCTCCAGCCCAGGTCCTCCTGCATAGGCACGGAGAGAACTGCGGTGGACCAAATGGCCCCGGCCGTCGTGAAGGCACGCAGGAAAATGACCGCGACAATAACCCAACCGAAGAAGAAAGGCAGCCTCGCCTGCCAAGGGGGCCGCTGTGAGAGCTCGGCGTTGGATGTCGTCAAGGGCATGCCTTAGGTGCAGGATGTGTCTTGGGAGAGCAACCTACACAGTATACGAGAGAGGTAAAGAGGAATATACAGCCCGCTGCATTTGGTCTTTCTCCCGGTTCTGGACGGAGGTGATACAATGGCGTCAGGCCGCGTGGCGGCAACCGTATCGCCGGGCCCAACCGCCGGTGATGCGTCAGTTACTGCTGGGGCCGCGTCCGCTGTGGCGCAGCCCGGGAGGTAGTTAGATGCGAAGACTATTTGTTGTTGTACTACTGCTCCTGACCGTCGCCCTGCTGCTTGCATGCCAGGGACCGGAGGGCGAGTCAGGTCCGGCGGGCGAAGACGGCCAGGACGGCCGCACCCCCACCCAGGCCGAGCTTGCCAACCTCGTCAACCAGGCGCTCACCAACCGCCTCTCGGAGACGCAGGGCCCTCAGGGCGCCGTTGGCCCCCAAGGGCCCAAGGGCGACGACGGCAGCGACGGCGATACAGGCGCTGCGGGACCCCAGGGCCCCACCGGCTCGCAGGGACCCAAGGGCGACACCGGCCCCATTGGCCCGCCCGGCCAGTCCGGCGCCCAGGGGCCGCGCGGCGAGCGAGGCGCCCAGGGCCCTCCCGGCGTGAAAGGCGAGGACGGCAACCTCACCATCCTGGCCCCGCCGGCCAACCTCGGCGGCACCAACTATGACCTCGCCGTCAGCCGCGGCGCCTGGGTCGGCGTCATCTCCCAGCCCGTCACCCTGGCGAACCCCGCCAAGGTCCTGGTGCTGGCCAACGCCACTGTCTCCGTCACCTGCCCCCTTGGCCTGGAATGCGGCCACAACTTCCGGCTCGCCCTGAATACCGAGCTGCGGCAACCCCCCGACTCCCGGGAGTTCGAGTTGAACAACCTCCAGCTCCCCCACAGCATCCCGGTGTCCATCGGCAGCGTGTTCTCCCTGCCCGCCGGCGCCCACACCATCTACCTGCTCGGCTTCAACCGAGCCGACATCGGTCCGCTGCTGCGGAACACCACGCTCACTGTGCTCGTCGTGGAAGACTAGCCGCGCGCCTGGGACTCCGGAACGTGCGGGGCCCAGCCTGTTCGCCTCAACTTGTCGAAGGGTTGCAGAACGGGCTGGGCCATTGCGTTCACTTGCAGACCATCGCTCACATGGTGCACACTTTCCCCAACGAAATCCGCCGCCCTCGTTCTGCGGGTGCGGCCCTGTCGGGAGGAAGAGATCATGACCACCACCAAGCACGACGTGAAGCACATGAGCCGCATCGTCACGGACGGCCCGCACCGCGCGCCCGCCCGGGCGATGCTCCGCGCCGTCGGCATGAACGACGACGACATGGACCGCGCGTTTATCGCTGTCGCCAACCTCGCCAGTGACGTCACACCCTGCAACGTCCACCTCGACCGCGTTGCCCAGGCCTGCAAGGAGGGCGTCCGGCGCGCCAACGGCTTCCCCTTCCTCTTCGGCACCATCACCGTCTCAGACGGCATATCCATGGGTACAGAGGGCATGAAGGCCTCCCTCGTCAGCCGCGAGGTCATCGCGGACTCCATCGAGACCGTCTGCTTCGGCGAGAGCATGGACGGCCTCATCGCCGTTGCCGCCTGCGACAAGAACATGCCAGGCTCGCTGATGGCGATGGCCCGCCTCAACATCCCCTCGATCTTCGTTTACGGCGGCGCCATCCTGCCCGGCAATTACCTCGGCAAGGACATCAACATCCAGGACATGTTTGAGGCCGTGGGGTCCTGGTCCAAGGGCAACCTCACGGTGGAGGAGCTCTTTGCCATGGAGCGCATCGCTTGCCCCGGCGAGGGCGCCTGCGCCGGCATGTTCACCGCCAACACCATGTCCTCCGCCATCGAGGCCATGGGCATGTCCCTCCCCGGCGCGGCGTCAGTGCCCGCCGTCGACCCCAAGAACGAGGGCATCGCCCACCAGGCCGCCGCAGCCGTCTACAACATGCTCGATCTCGGCATCAAGCCCCGCGACATCATGACCAAGGATGCCTTCGAGAACGCCATCATGGTCGTCCTCGCCATGGGCGGCTCCACCAACGCCGTCCTCCACCTCCTCGCCATCGCCCACGAGGCCAAGGTCGACCTGAAGATCGACGACTTCGACCGCCTCAGCCGCGTGACCCCCTACCTCACCGACCTCCGGCCCGCCGGGCGCTTCGTTATGTCCGACCTCGACAGAGTCGGCGGCGTGCCAGTCGTCATGCGAGAGCTCCTGAACGCCGGCATGCTCCACCCCGACGTCATGACCTGCACCGGCAAGACCGTCGCCGAGAACCTTGACGACCTCGACATCCCTGCCGCAGACGGCGACGTGGTCCACGCGGTCTCCGACGCACGCTCGCCCACCGGCGGGCTCGTCATCCTGCGCGGCAACCTCTCGCCCGAGGGCTCCGTGATGAAGGTGTCGGGCACCAAGCACCTGCAGCACCGCGGCCCCGCCCGCGTCTACGACGGCGAGCGCGCCACCTTCGAGGCCGTCACCCGCGGCGAGATCAACGCCGGCGACGTCGTCGTCATCCGCTACGAGGGCCCCAGGGGCGGCCCCGGCATGCAGGAAATGCTGGCCGTCACCGGCGCCATCATGGGCGCGGGCCTCGGCAACGACGTCCTGCTCCTGACCGACGGCCGTTTCTCCGGCGCCACCCACGGCCCGATGATCGGCCACGTCGCCCCCGAGGCCGCGGTCGGCGGCCCCATCGCGCTCGTGCAGGAGGGCGACATAATCCACCTCGACGTGGAGAGCCGCGACCTCAGCGTGGAGATCTCGGACGAGGAGATGGCCCGCCGCCGCGCCGCGTGGCAGCCGCGCCCCATCCCCTACGAGGTCGGCGTCATGGCCAAGTACGCCAAGCTCGTCGGCACAGCGTCCCAGGGCGCTGTCACCAGCTAAGGAAAGCCGGGACCCAGAGGGGTGGTACGGCGGGGCGCAGCTGTCCCCCATACCGGCGCACGCCGGTATCCAGAAACTGTATGCCCAACGGTCGCCGCATCACCCGCCCCCATACCTGTGGTTCCTGCGCAGGAACCACGACAAACGCGACCAACCCCACTAGCCCATCCCTTCACCCTGACCCACCCCCAATTCGCCGTTCCCGCGCAGGCCGGAACCCAGAAGGGCGGTGTGTCCTGAACCGTTCGCCTTGAGCCAGTCGAAGGGTCACACGAACGGACGCATGCACTTCCACTCGTCGTTCTTGCGAAGGAGAGAATCTAAGGCGGGGAGCAGGTCAGTTGCTGTGGGTAACGTAATGGGACCATGGCGAGCAGGCGCTCTCCCGCACCAAGCCCCAAGCCTTTTCGATTCACATGGGCCTCGGCTGGGGGTCAGGCGAAGTAAATCCACAAAGGACGAGATCACTCGAGTTCCCTACCTCTGGCTGGTACAATGACTTGGAGTTTCGTTCAAGGTGACGTAGTTATGTTGCGCGTTTTCGCTTTCCCAGTGGTTCGCGTGTCGACTGTTGTTCTATTGGCCGGTACCTTGCTCTTTTCGCATCTGGAACGGGTTGATGCTTTCAGTTGCCTCGAACCCGGATCACCTTCCGAAGAATTGGCAAGGTCCTCTTCCGTCTTTTTGGGTCGTGTCGTCTCGATAAGTTCAAGTGTGAAAAAGGAAGACGAGGCCAAGTACCTTGGGTGGGATCGGATATACGAATTTAACGTCACGACTGTCTGGAAAGGACCGGTGTACCAGACAATGTTTGTCAGGTCTGATTACGGACAAATTAATGTGGCGCCCCTTGTGAAGGGCACCCAATATGTAGTGTACTTGCGAGACCAATTTGAACTATATGGGTGTACCCCGACACTGCCATTCCCGAGTGCTGCAGATCATGTGGCTGAGCTAGGTGAGGGACAGGCTCCATTGGAGGGCACAATCGCACCGACACCCACCGTTCCCTGGTTTGGGGCGGACAATATGAAAACTAGTAACGGGTGTGGGCCATCACCTGACAGCGCAGACCTTTCGGTTATAGGGCTATTGGTGGGGCTTGTCTGGATCGCTGGGCGGAGGCGACGCTGTGACCCACCTTACTAGCGACCCTTGCCCCTGACCCTGCCAAAGGGCGCCCGTCTCCTACCCCGCCTCCAGCGCCGAATCCACCTGCAGCCCGCCCTCCAGCATGCGCTGCACCGGGCACCGGTCGCCGATGCGGTGCAGCCGCTCGCGCTGCCCCTCATCGATGTCGCCGGTAACGTGCACGCGCTTGCGCACGACTGAGCCCGATGTGCCCTTGGCGGCGTCGTGCTCCATGGACACCTCCACGGTCACCTCACCCAGCGCCCAGCCCTTGCGTTCGGCATACAGCCGAAGGGTGGCGGCGGTTCAGGTGCCCAGCGCCGAGAGGAGCAGGCTGTGCGGATCCGGCGCCGCGCCGTCGCCCGTGGGCGGCGCCTCGTGCGCGGCAAAGCTGCCGAACGGCGTCTCCGCCACGTACCGAGTGCCGCCGACTGAGTGCACGGTTACTGTTGTCATGGCTCAGGCCTGCCGCTTCACGCCGGAAATGGTCGCGCTGTACCAGAACTGCCCGTCCCACCCGTCGCCACCGGGCGGCGAGCCCTCCAGGGTGACCTCTGCAAACCCCGCCCGCCGGACCGTGTCCGCGTACTCGGTGTCGGGCAGCGAGCCGGAGATGCAGCCGCTCAGCAGCGCCATGTCGTTCATCTCGTCCTCCGTCACCGGCCGCGTCAGCACCATGTCCGACACCACCAGACGCCCGCCGGGCCGAAGCACGCGGAAGGCCTCGCGGAAAACGGCGTCCTTGTCCGGCGCGAGGTTGATCACGCAGTTGGACATCACCACGTCGACAATCGCGTCCTCCAGCGGCAGCGCCTCGATGTCCCCATGCTTGAACGTCACGTTGCCGAGTCCGAGCTTCGCGGCGTTCTCCGTCGCCTTGTCGATCATGTCCTGCGTGAAGTCCACGCCGATGACCGCGCCCTGCTCGCCCACCTGCTCCGCCGCCAGGAAGCAGTCGAGTCCCGCGCCGCTGCCCAGGTCCAGCACCGTTTCGCCCGGCCGCATGCCCGCCAGCGCGACGGGGTTGCCGCACCCGAAGGTCACGACGCTCCCCGGCAGCTTCTCCAGCGCCTCGGCAGGGTATGCCGCCAGCGACTCGGCGTCGCCGGCACAGCAGGCCGCGTCTCCCTCGACCGCCTCACGAAGCCGGTCTGCGTACGACTGCGACACAACTACCTTGAGTTCAATTGGTGACTTCATAACGCCTCCTGTTACGGGAATGTGGTCAGCGTACCCGAAACGGCCCGTCCAGCCCCTCGGCCGCCTGCCAGCTCTCCTCCACGACATCCACCCGCGAGCTAGGCGGCCCTTTGCGGAGCTGCTCAAGCAGCGCGTCCAACGACGCTCGCGGCCCCTCGGCCACCACCTCGACGGTCGAGCCGTCCGACAGATTGCGCGCCCAGCCGTGCAGTCCCAGCGACGCCGCGTGCCGTTGCACGAATGCCCGGAAGTACACCCCCTGTACACGGCCCCGCACCAGCGCGTATAGCCGTTCGGGGCCATCCTCCGTCATGTCGCGCTATGCCGGCCCGACTAGGATGTCGTCCCCCTCAACCTTGACCGCGAACTGCTGAACCGGCAGCACGGCTGGCCCATTGACGACGCCGCCTGTGGTCACGTCGAACTGGCTGCCGTGGTACTCGCACTCCACCACTTCGCCGTCCAGCTCGCCGCGGTCCTCGATCATGGGCAACTCGGCGTGCGGGCAGGTGTTGCCCACCGCGAAGTAGCTGCCGTTCACGTTACCGACAATCACGGGAGTCAGGCCCACCTCCACCTTGGCAACCTCGCCCGGTGGCAGGTCGGAAACCTTCAAGACCGCTTCAAAGTCCGCCATTGGTTCCTCCGATTCATTGTTCGTGCAGACGACTGCCGAGAGTCCCCATGAAACACATCGCCGGCCCGTGAAGGCCGGCGATGAATGGTCGGCCGAAGTTTCGTCTATTCCCAGGCTCGGTTGTCCACGGTGCTCTCGTACGTCGCGCCGGGCGTCACCAGATCCGGGTAGCTCAGCATCCAGTTGTACGTGTAGTCGAAGCGCTCCCGCGTGTACGGCACGGGCGGCCCGTACAGCAGCCGCCACGACTGCAGCTCGCCGGGCTCCAGCAGGCCCTTGGCCTCGGCCAGGAAGTAGTGCTCATACTTCTCGGGGTTGTTGTTGATCATGTCGGCGGCCGCGGCCTGTGCGCGGAACATCGCCGCCAGCGTCGGCCCGTCCAACTCGTCGCCCGCCGCCTCGCTGCGGGTCGAGTGGCTCTCCATGATGATGCGGAAGCCCTGCTTCTGTGCCACGCTGATCCACGGCTCCATGAACGACCCCGCCGCCACGTCCCCGTTCGCGATTGCCGACAACCGCTCCTGCATCGTGCCCGCGTTGGTGATCTTGATGTGGTCCTTCGCCACGAACCCTTCCAGCAGCTTGAGCGTCGTGAAGTGCGAGCCGTTGTACGGGCTGACGGCGATGGGCACGTCCTTGAACTGCTCCGGCTCGTAGTAGTCGCTGTTGGGGGCCGCGATGATGGCGAAGGTGGACATCGCCGAGCCCAGCGCCACGATCTTCGCCGCGCGCTGACCCGCGTCCTCCGCCTCCACCGTGCGCTTCATGATGCCCCACTCGCACATGCGGAATTGGTCCACGTCGCCGGTGTTGTACAGCGACTCCATCGTGCGGTCGAAGATGACGTCGCGCATCGCCTGCCGGTCCGCGCCCACCTGCGCCGTCCCCGGCGTCGTCACGACCTCGACGTCCAGCCCCTGCTCGTTGAACAGTCCCTCGTCTCGGGCCACCAACACCGCCAGGTCATGGACGGCATTCATCATGGAAACCCGTACCTTCTTAAGGTCTGCCTGCGTAGTCATACTATGCCTCCGTAACGTTGGTGAACCGCCAGTAATTGTTTCACTCGCGAGCGGGCGCGTCAATTGACCCCCCGCTCTCATCGGATTGACCGCCGCTCTCACTGGACCCGCCGAAGGGCATTCTCACATCCATCATACCGGCGAATGCCGGTATCCAGAGGGCCGCGCTGTAGGAGAAACCCTCGTAGTTGCCCTGCATTGCGCCCTCTACCCCACGCCCTACCGCACGCCCCACGGGTCGGCGGGCATGGCGACGCCGCGCTTGCTCGCCAGCGCCGAGGCCCGCTCCGCCCCGGCCGCCGCCCGCTCTAGCTGCCAGTCGCCCAGCTCCAGGCCGAGGCCGTCCACCATACGGACGCGGAAGTTGAAGTACGCGCACACATGGGCGATGTCCAGAATGTCACGGTCCGACCACCCGGCGTCCTTGAGGCCCTGGAAGTCCTGCTCTGTCATCATGCTCGGCGCAAGGGTGAGCTTCTCCACCCACTCCAGCATCGCCACCTCGGCCTCCGACAGGTCCGCCTTCCGCCAATCGTCCTTGACCTGCTCGGTGGTCAGGTCGTCGCCGCCCTCCTGCCGCAGAAACTCTGCGTGGGCGACCGTTCAGAACCGGCAGTTGAGCGTCGCCGAGGTCACCGTCGCGATCATCTCCCGCTGCGCCGTCGAGAGCCGCGACTCGCCGCGCATGACCTCCCACATCAGCTCGGCCGTGTGCCACATCGCCTTCGGGTTCAGGCTGTGCAGCATCGGCGGCGTGGCTGGCGGGCTGGTCGTGGCCTCCCGCGCCTGGTTGATGGCCTCGCCCGCCCGTTGCGCCGCCAGCTTGCGATAGACCTCCTTCAACTCCCCTTCCGCCTCTTCCGGTCGGATGATCTTGATCCACGGCATACGCGCCTCCATCCATTGCGGCATGTAATTGGGGTTTGGCCCATGACAGCACTGCGCCGAACGCTTGTCAACAGGCATCGCTCTCATATTCAGGCGCACGGCAGGCCGGCGTCGATTGCTGAACGTCCATGCCACAGGATGCAATACGTGTTGCGCGCCTTGACGGTATGGTGAATGTGGTATACCGTTACCCGACACAAAGGAACCATTGACATTTGCAATTATTGCGCAACTCGCTAACCATCAGAAAAGATGAGGAGTTGCCGATGTCACCCGACGAAACTTGTCAGTTGCTTCCCCAAGGCGGCGAAAGGACAAGCAGGACAGGGCTTATCGCCGTGATCCCCGCACTTTTGCTCCTCGCCTTGGCTGCCTGCGGCGGCGGGGGCGGCTCCGGCGCCGTCGAAGACATGCTGCGCCTCCTTCCCCGCGACGCCGAAGGCGCGGTGTACGCTGACGTCGCCGCCCTCTATGATGACGACGACCTCAGGCCCATACGCCGCGACGCAGAGGGCGAATGGGATGACACGGGCTTCGAGGACGATTTTGACATCGAGCTGGAGGACCTCACATACCTCGTCTACGGAGAAACGGACGGCGACGACCTGTTCCTCCTGGGCGGCCTGGAAGACCTCGACGACCTCAGGGACGAGCTGGACGACCAGGACTACGACGATGACGAGATCCGGGGCATCGAGGTCTGGATAGACACCTCCCGTTCTTGGGAAGCCGTAGCCTTCCTTGACGGCGGCAGGGTGCTGATAGCGGAATATGAAGACACCATGGAGGACGTCCTCCGCCGCATGGACCGCGGTTCATCCTCCCTGTACGACGAGGTGGAAGACATCGTCTCCGATACCCCTGGAGGGCAGCTTGTTGTGGTCACTGAGTGCGGAAGCGACTGCCTCGCTGCCAGCTCCCTCGAAAAAGCGGGCTCGGATGAAATGAAGCTCGTCCAGACTGCTCTGTATGAGGATGAAGACGACGCCGAGGACCAGGAGGATGACCTCAAGGACGACATCGAGGACGACGACCTTCCCCGTGATTGCGATGACGCAGACGTTGACCGCAGCGGCCCGGTGGTGACCTTTGAGATGGTCTGCGAGTTGGACTTCTTCGAGTTCTTCACGAGGTTCGACCTCTAGGAGAGTGGGCCCCTGAATACACGGGTTTCTTCTGCCCCACCGGTCACTGATGAGCCATTGGCCAAATGATTGGGCCTCGTTTGCGTCATTTGAATCCGCCCCCCTACGGCGCTATCCCTTTGACGCTCTGAGGCGAAGCCTAACCCCGTCCCATGCGATGTGCTACCCTGTGCGCCATCCGATATCCCTCAAGGAGGCGTAACGTGGCAATCTGGATGAACATCTTCATGGAAGCCGTCGAAGGACGCGGCGACGAGTTGGCCGCGAGCTATGCGGGCCGCTGCCCCGGCATCCGGCAGGAGCCCGGCTGCATCAACTTCTCCTTCTACCGCAACGTCGAGAACCCAAACCAGTTCATCCTCCACGAGGAGTGGGAAAACGAGGCCGCCCTCGACGCCCACCGCATCCTCGTTCAGCAGCAGGGCGTTGACATCTCCCACCTCCGCAAGGGCACTGGGCATCGCGAGTACGTCAGCATCATCTAGCGCCCCGCCGCCGGCCCTGCCACGCGGGCGTTGCGCCTGTGACCCGTGCGACCGTACGCTAGCCGCATGGACGCTTGTCGTATGCGCCACAGTAACGCGCACGCCATGACCAAAGCCCGCAGGATTGACTGCCACGGGCCAATTCAACACAACCCGATTCCCCTACGAGTTGTCTCTTGCAACGCATTGCGGCTTAATGCAACACAATCGGGCTCCAGCTACGGGCAGCTGCCATTTGCCATGCCCAATAGCGATATTCGAGTCAAGCTGGTCGCAGCGCTTTCAGATAGCATCATCACGCAGAATTTCACTCCGAAACTCAACTCAATCCCCCCTCTGCCACCGCCCGCCCTGAGCCCGTCGAGGCCTGTCCTGAGGTTCTCGGAAGAGGGTCGCCCTGAGCCGGTGTTGGATCGCTCCATTCAGGCATGGGCAAACCCCGTGCTACAATGGTTCTCGTTCGCCATCAGATAGAGACTGGAAGGTGCGCTATGGCCTGGAACGGCTGGACCGTCGTCGACATGGACTCCCACGTGCGGGAAGAGCCCGCCAAGATCTACGGCGACTACATCGACGCCGACTACCGTGACAAGTTCGCCCGGATGAAGCACGCGCTGGACTCCAACGCCGAGAAGGGCGTCGGCGCCGCCATCGCGTCCAGCCGCTACGCCGTCGTCGCCCCCATCGTCTCCGACAACCCCATGGGCGACCATGACGGCTTCGGCAGCGTCGGCCGCGAGTTCATCCTGCAGCACACCGGCGGCCGCCGGAACTTCGGCCGTCCGGAGCGCGGCGAGCTCCGCCCCATCGACCAGTCCGTCAGCTGGGACTACAAGGCCCGCCTCCAGGGCATGGACGACTCCTACGTCGACATCGACGTCATCTTCCCCACACACGTGTCCAGCTACTGCGCCCTCCACGACGTCGGCTTCGAGAGCGCCCTCTACCGCGCCTACCACCGCTGGGTCCACGACTTCTCCGCGCAGGCCCCGGACAGGCTGAAGTGGACGGTCGTCGCCAGCATGCGCGACCCCCTCGAGGCATGTGAGGAGGTCCGCCGCTGGTCAGAGGACAAGACCATGGTCGGCATCTACATGCCCCCTAACGGCCCCAACAATATGCTCCTTGACGACCCGGCGCTGATGCCCATCTACCAGGTGGCGCAGGACCTGGACCTGCCCATCCTCATCCACGGCGGCACGGCTCGCCCGCCCTACCAGCCCGGCACCTTCGACCTGCAGGGCACGTGGTTCCTGCAGCACGGCCTCTCCAACCCCTGGGCCGGCATGGCCTCGATGGGCGCCCTGGTCGGCGGCGCCGTCCTCAGCCGCTTCCCCCGCCTCCGCGTCGCGGTGGTCGAGACAGCGGCCGGCTGGCTCCCGTCCGTGCTGGACCGCTTCGACGCCCACTACATCATGTCGCCCGGCCACGTGCCCCTGCTCAAGCAGATGCCCAGTGAGATCGTCCGCAAGAGCGGCCAGTACTTCCACGGCATCGACACCTGGGAGTCGACGCTCGACTACGTCGTCGACCGTGTCGGAGAGGACGTCCTGCTCTTCGCCTCCGACTGGCCCCACGGCGACACGGCGTGGCCCGAGGCCGTCAACCAGGTCGTCGAGTGGGAGGGCATCAGCGACACCGCCAAGCGCAAGATCCTCGGCGAGAACGCCCTCCGCCTCTGCAACCGGATCACGGTGTAGCGGGCCCCAGTGAACGCCGCCGAATTCGAGCGGCTCCTCGGCCCCGCCGGAGACCCAGCCGTCTCGGCCAGCCTCTATGTCACCAACCCGCTTGACGCCCTGCGCGAGGTCAACGCCGACGCCGCCGAGCGCCTGTCCCTCTTCGCCAAGCTGGGCTTTGGCTGGCGCGACGACGACAGCCTCCCCATCCCCCAAGCCGCCATCAGCTCAGCCGCCTGCCTGCTCCTCCTCGCCGACCGCCTCTACGGCAACCGCATCGCGGAGCCGTTGGTCGTCCCGGTGGTCGACGGCAGCGTCGAGGTCGACTGGGACGGCACGTCCGGCGAGGAGCTCGTGCTAATGGTCCCACCGGAAGGCGCTCCCATCCAGTTCGTCATGAACCTTCCCGACGGCTCCGGCGGCGTCACCGAGTGGGACGGCTTCCTCCCCACCGACGCCAGCCTCGCTGATCTCCTGACGAGGCTCACATAGTAAGAATCAGAAGACAGTAGTGCGCCGGTAATGGCGCCGCACCCGAGCGATAGGCCAATTCTCTCGCTGGCTGGTACGCACAAGCCATCTCCCTGTACCCTAGAACGGGGGCATTGCTCCTACGCACATTGACGCATTGGGGGTCACGCCATGGAACTCGCTGAACGCATGGGCCGGTTGGGGACGGAGTCCGCCTTTGAGGTGCTCGCCAGGGCCAAGGCCCTGGAGGCCCAGGGCGTCGACGTCATCCACCTCGAGATCGGCGAGCCCGACTTCGAGACGGCGCCCCACATCAAGGCCGCGGCGATCGATGCTCTGAACGCCGGCTACACGCACTACGTCCCCTCCGCCGGCATCACCGAGGTCCGCCAGGCCGTCGCCCGCAACGCCGGCGAGCGCCGCGGCCTCGAGTACGACTGGCAGCAGGTGATCATCACCCCCGGCGCCAAGCCGATCATGTTCTTCACGCTTCTCGCCCTCGCGGAGCCCGGCGCCGAGGTCATCTATCCCGACCCCGGCTTCCCCATCTACGCGTCCATGGTCAACTTCTGCGGCGCCAAACCCGTCTCCATGCCCCTGCGCGGCAAGCTCAACTACCACCCGGACCTTGACGAGTTCGCATCGCTGGTCAATGAGAACACCCGCCTCGTCATCCTCAACTCGCCCCACAACCCCTGCGGCTCCGTCCTCTCAGGCGAGGAGATCGCCGCCATCGCCGAGATCGTGCAGGAAAAGTCGAACGCCTACGTGCTCTCGGACGAGGTCTACAAGGACCTGCTCTACTCCGGCTCGCACGTCAGCATCGCGGCCATGCCCGGCATGCAGGACCGCACCATCATCCTGGACGGCCTGTCGAAGAGCTACGCGATGACCGGCTGGCGCCTCGGCTACGGCGTCTTCCCGCAGCCGCTCGTCGAAGGGGTGACGAAGCTCGCCGTGAACAGCGTCTCGTGCGCCAACGCCTTCTCCCAGATGGCGATGATCGCCGCCCTCGAGGGCCCGCAGGACACCGTCAGCGCCATGCGGGAGGAGTTCCTGAAGCGCCGCGACGTCGTGGTCGAGGGACTGCGGAGCATCCCCGGCGTCACCTGCCCCATGCCCGAGGGCGCCTTCTACGCCTTCCCCAGCATCAGTGGCACAGGCCTCTCCAGCGGCGAGTTCGAGGCGAGGGCGCTCCAGGAAGCGGGGGTGGCCGTGCTCTCGGGCAGCGCCTTTGGCGGCTATGGCAACAACTGCGTGCGGCTCTCTTACGCCAACTCGATCGACAACATCCAGAAGGCTATCGAGCGGCTGCGGGACATGGTGGAGTCGCTGTAAGCTAGCCCGCCGCTTCGACGCCGCCCGCCCGCCACAAGCGTCGGCTGCCGACCCAGTAGTACACCGACCCGGCCATGCCAACCAGCAGGATGGCGATGCCCGACAACGCAACGCGGTGGTAGGCTTCGGCCACCTGCGCGGCACGCGCCGTCTCGATGTCGCCCGTGCTCATCAGGATGCCGCCCAGCGTCCCGCCGACCGTCGCCGCCAGCATGATCAGCCCGATGAACAGCGCCGACGCCATGCCGATGTGCGCGGGAGGCACGGCATTCATCTGCGCCGCGCCCGCCGAGGTCTGCAGGAACCCGGACCCAGCGCCCATGAGCGCCAGCGCCACGCCTATCAGGTACGGCGCCGAGGTCTCGTTCAGCGTAACCAGCACCAGTGCGCCGGAGACCTGCCCGACCATCCCCACAGCCATGACCGGCCCCGCGCCAATTCGGTCGGACAGGCGTCCAGCCACGGTGCTTCCCGCAAACATGAAGGCTGGGGCTATCGCGAAGAGGATTCCGGATAACGTCGCGCTCATGCCCAGTGCGTGCACCATGAAGAAGGGCAACACCAGCGTCGCCGCGCTCTGTCCCATAACCTGCAGCACTAGACAGAGGCTCGTCACGACGGCGGCCGGGCTCCGGAATATGCTCAGCTCCAGCACCGGCGTCGTGGCCCGTGCCTGCTGCCATGCGAACAGCGCCACCCCGACGACGCCGACAATCGCCAGCCCGACTACGCCCACCGAGGTGACGCCCCAGTCCGCCGTGCGATTCAGCGCCACCACCAGCGAAGCCAGCCCGACAAAGACGAGCCCCGCGCCGAGAAAGTCAAAGTTCGCCAGCGGCAGACGCTGCTCGCGCCGCAGGAAGACGACGGCCAGCAGGGTCGTCGTCACCGCGAGGGGCGCGGCGGCAATATAGATGGAGCGCCAGCCGAATGCGTCGATGAGTTGGCCGCCCAGCAGGGGACCCGTCCCCGCACCGATGCCCACCGCGGCGATGATGACCCCCAATGCCATCCCTCGCCGGTGCTCAGGAAAGCCTCCCATGCCGATGGCGTTGCGCGTCGAGAGAAAGAGCGCGCACCCCAGCCCCTGCACCGCCCGCCCTGCAATGAGCATCGGCAGGTTCGGCGACAGGTACGAGGCCACCAGCCCGACGAGGAAGACGCCAAGCCCAATCACAAACAGCCGCCGCCGACCGAACCCCGCCGACAGCGAGCCCACCGGCAGCGCCAGCCCAAGGATCATGAATTGGAGGACGACGGCCACCCACACCGCGCCGGCGGGGGAGGCGTGGAACTCGGACGCGATGGACGGCAGCGCGATGATGTTCATCGAGCCGTCCATCGTGAACACCAGCGTGCACATCGCCGCCAGCCCAAGCGGCAGCCATGTTGAGACGAAGCTTGCGCGAGGGTTCGTTGCGGCTGAGGCGTTCAGATTCGTAGCGGCCATACCCTCCGAGTTTACTCTCGCCCAGCACAAGCGGCAAAGCGCGGCGTGTGGAACAGCCCTGCACTCGGGCTCTATAACGCAACTACGAGGCATATGACGTCTTCAATGTGCCGTCATATAATGAGGTTAGGACATTGGAGGGTACGGAATGGACGCAACAACGCAGTCAGAATGGTACAAGGCCCCGTGGTTCCGAGGCGTGTTTCTTCCCTTGCTGGTGGGCAGTGCCGCCGTTGGCATCGCCACCGTGGGCGCCTTCCTCTCCGGATCGGGAGCCGAGGCCACAGGCGGCGTCAACGGTTTCATTGAAGGCCTGTCCGGCATGTCCGGTGACAAGTTGGACAACGTCGGCATCTTCGGCTTCACATTCGCAGCCGGGATGGTCTCTACCGTAAACCCATGCGGGTTCGCGATGCTGCCCGCTTACCTTGGCCTCTACCTCGGCGCTGCCGACTCCGGTGGAGCGGCCTCCACGCCAAGCAGACTCCGGCAAGCCGCCATTGTCGGCCTCCTGGTCACCTCAGGCATGCTCCTGCTCTTTGGCAGCGTGGGCATCGTTCTCTCCGCCGGACTGACGACAATCCGGTCTGTCATCCCCTGGCTGGGACTGATCATCGGCGTGGTGCTTACTTTTGCGGGCGCGTGGGTCTTGCTGGGCGGAAAGCTCAACATCGGCGCCTTCAGTCGCGCCGCGTCCCACATGGGCGACGCCCGCCAGACGAACCTCCGCAGCTACTTCCTCTTCGGGCTGAGCTATGGCACGGCCTCGCTGAGCTGCACCCTGCCCATCTTCATCGCCGTTGTAGGTTTCGGCACCACCACAAGCTTCCTGAGTGCCCTCGGGCAGTTCGTCCTGTACGGCCTCGGCATGGGCTCCGTCATCCTCATCCTGACCCTCGGGATGGCGGTCTTCAAGGGCGCGATGGTCGGCGGCCTGCGCAAGGCGTTGCCGTACATCCAGCCCGCCAGCGCCGCCATCATGCTGCTGGCAGGCGCGTACATCATCTTCTACTGGCTCACCCTCGGCCTCGACCTCCTCTAGCCTCACCCAAACGCAGACAGCCGGTCCGGGCAAGTGCTCGGGCCGGCTGTACTTTATTCCTCGACCAAGCCACGCGCGTTTGAGACAGTCGCTCGACGCGGCTACAATGCGCCCAGACTCGCAATTGCCAGCTGCTTCGAAAGTGAGGCCGACATGCGCCTGCAGGACAAGGTGATCATCATCACGGGAGCCGCCCACCACATCGGCCAGGCGTACGCCCTCCGCTGCGCCCAGGAAGGCGCCAAGCTCGTCATCTGCGACATCCGCGACTGTGGCAACACTGCCGAGATGTGCATCGAGGCCGGCGCCGAAGTCCTCGCCCTCCACACCGACGTCGCCAACGAGGAGGACACTCTCGAGATGGCCCGCAAAGCGGTGGAGCGCTTTGGCCGCATCGACTGCATCGTCAACAACGCCGGCATCTATGACGGCCTGACCGCCCGCTCCATGCTGGAAGTCGACCTTGACGAGTGGGACAGGGTCATGGACGTCAACGTGAAGGGCATCTTCCTCTGCACCCGGGCCGTCGTGCCATACATGCGCGAGCAGGGCGGCGGCAAGATCATCAACATCGGCTCCGCCATCTGGTTCTTCGGCGGCTCCGGCATTCCCCACTACGTCGCATCCAAGGCTGCGGTCACGGGTCTGACGCGAGCTTTGGCTCGCGAGCTCGGCGCGGATAACATCAAGGTCAACACCATCGCGCCCGGCGGCACCAACAGCGGCGCCGTCGTCACCCGCGACGAGCGCGCCCCGCAGACTCCTCCTCCCTCTCCCAACGTCCTCGGCCGCCGTGAGGTCTCCGAGGACCTCACCGGCACCGTCGTCTTCCTCGCCTCGGAGGACAGCGACTACATCACCGGCCAGATGATCGCCGTCACCGGCGGCGCCGGCATGCACTAGGCTCCGCAACCTTTCGTTCAACCTCGGGGCAACAAGAAGTTCGCTCAGATGAGTGAAGGGTCTTCGAATACCTACAGAAAATTGCATTCGAAGCGCACAGTGACCCTACTGTGCAAGCGCTGCTCTCACCTTTTCCTCCAGCTCTCCCGCTTTCAAGAACAACTGTCCGCTTGCTTGAGCTATTCTCTCCTCATTTAAGAGTTCTTGGCTCTTCAGAAACGCGTTCCGATCGTAGAACCAGTGTAATTGATGTGCCAGGCCCATATAGGTGGCAACCAAGTCGTCAGCTATGTCCAAAATTGCCCCGAAGGCAGTGTTCCCTTCATCGTTGGCAACGTAGTCATCTCTTAGCTGCGCCAGTTGCCCATAGAACACGTCACGACTCGACCGATCGATCTGCTGTGAACCGTTAAGCACCTGACTGGCTATCCTAAACACTACATAGAGGTAAAGGTATCGGGTTTGGTTCCGATAATCGCTTAGCGTTGCATTCTTCTTTGAACCTATTGAATACCCCCGCTCCATGGCGTGCCTTGCCATGAGCCACGGGATAAGCAAATCATCTTGAGTCAGGTCCTTGGTTGCTTCCTCGAATTCACTACCCCCGGGTGTAAACTCTCCGCTTCGCCCAAACGCTGTGTGTGGTTTGCTCAAGACTGAAGCTCCATAAAATCGTAGCGCGTCAAACGCATTGATTAATCGGTCTTGAGCAAACCTTTGCCTCTCTGCCTTGGGTAGTACATTGTACTCACCTGTTTGTACCTCCAAGAAATACCCCTGTTCCCGAAGGGCCGTCTTAAGTCGGTGAAAGTTTTCTTCAAGGGTTAGGAAGTCACGCCCTCGCACTGCATTCTGTTTGTTGGAGAATCTAGTGATGTTCCTAACAAAGTCACTGTTGAAATCATCCACTGCGATCAATTTGAAAGCCAGTGACGCCTCTCGGTAAGGCCCTGCATCTGGCAGTACAGTCAGCTTTGCTTGAACTCCCGCAAAGCGATTCTCCATGAAATCGAACAGTGTTCTGGTTGTTTGACAGCCATTCACGATTTGCGGTGAATCGATGCGTAATCCTTCACTTGTTGACTCAAAATTCCTGCATACCACACTAATGCCATTATTGTAGGCAATGAAGCTTTTTGGACTCTTCAATAGTGTGTTGCTAATACCGTCATTTACTGACTTGGCTCTTTTCCCTAGCCACTTTCGCACGTTCCGATCGTAGATACTGTCAACGGAAGCATTGTGAAGTTGTGCATATTGACGGAGCATCTGATACACGTCAACAAGCGTAGCTACTCCGACATAGGTCTTTGATTCTACAGAGACCCCTTTGCAGGTCAGGAAAACACTACTCTCAGGAGTCTCTTCTCCTCCTATTTCGTCGTACAAATCCTGAAGGCATATGGCTTCAAGGCTGACACTAAGGCCATAACGTTGATTTGCGATTGCTCGTGCATCATCCAGAGCGCCCAGTTGAGCCTCAGTCAACAGATCCACCGTTGCCACTATGTACTGAAGGGCACCTCCAGATTGGAGCACAGAAGCGCACTGCTCAAGTGCATCAGTGAGGGGCTCTCCGTTCCTAGTCCGATCAAGACCCCCGGAAAACTTCCTGAACTCATCAAGGGGAGATACCTGCAACCCAGCAGTCCCATATTTGCCCTGCACAATTATTCCATGCGGAGGATTGGCATCTTCGGAGGGTTCAACTATCAGCCCGTCAATACCATAATCACCGCCCCCTGCCATGTCGGTCGCGTTAACGGCATCATCGTCAGATAGTTGGTAACGGTAACGCAGAACGAGTTGGACAAAGGAATCTCCCTTGGCCACGGTGTCAGGTTCGGCGTCTATTTGTTGTAGAAGTTCCTTTTTCCATTGAACAAAGCCAGAATCGTTTTGCATCGCTTGTGCCTCCCCAAGATTCCGCTACTATGCAATGCTGGCGGGCAAGGCGCAGGATAATTTTCCCATTGCGCCTCAAGTGCATGCCTCAATGGGCTACTAACCACCGAACTTGATTCGGGTTCGCACTCTACGGGGATCGGAGAAAACCTTCGAAATTAGAGTAGAGAGTCCTTGTGCCAAGGGTATGATGTTGGTGGGCCAGACAGAACATCCGTAGATTATGGCCTATCATCAGAGAGGGTGCAATTTAGGATCCTCCTTAAGCATCATACGCGCCCACGCGCGGGCTTGAGACTCGACCTACCTGCGAGTACAATACGCGCAACCTCGCACCAGCCACTTGCCGCGAAAGAGAGGGCGACATGCGCTTGCAGGACAAGGTGGTCATCATCACGGGAGCCGCCCACCACATCGGCCAGGCCTACGCCGTCCGCGCCGCCCAGGAGGGCGCCAAGGTCGTCATCTGCGACGTCCGCGACTGCAGCGAGACCGCCGAGATGGTGGCGGAGGCCGGCGCAGACGTGCTGTCGCTGCGCACCGATGTGTCCAGCGAGGAGGACACGCTGGAGCTGGCCCGCCAGACCATCGAACGCTTCGGCCGCATCGACGCCATCGTCAACAACGCCGGCCTCTTTGACGGCCTGCACTCACGCACCATCCTCAACACGGACATGGAGGAGTGGGACCGCGTGATGAACGTCAACGTAAAGGGCATCTTCCTGTGCTGCCGCGCTGTCGTCCCGCAGATGATGGAGCAGGGGTACGGCAAGATCATCAACATTGGCTCCGGCATCTGGCACTGGGGAGGGAGCGGCACGCCCGCCTATGTCAGCAGCAAGGCCGCCGTCACCGGCCTGACCCGAGCGCTCTCTCGCGAGCTGGGACAGTACGGCATCCGCGTGAACACCCTCGCCCCCGGCGGCACCGCCAGCGGCGCTGTCGTTGGGCGGGACGACGACTCCCCACAGGTCCCGCCCAACTCCGGCAACCTGCTCGGCCGTCGTGAGGTGCCAGACGACCTGACGGGCACGATGGTCTTCCTCGTCAGCGAGGACAGCGATTACATCACGGGGCAGAACATCACCGTCAACGGCGGGACCAGCATGTGGTAGGCCTCCGCATCACCTTCCCCATGAGCGGGATGAGGCGAGGCACAGACGTTCAGATTTGAGGGGTGACGCAATGGCAACAACCACCGGCTACCAGGTAATCGACGCAGACGCCCACGTAGTCGAGACTCTGCGCACGTGGGAGTACATAGACGACTCCCAGGCGCAGCTCCGCCCCAACCTCCTCTTCTCACAGGAGTCGCCGCCCAAGCGCTACTGGCAGGTCGACGGCAAGATCCGCGGCCTCCAGCCGCAGAGCCTCTCGGAGATGGAGCTTGAGGAGCGCTCCAAGAAGTCCGGCAAGAACATCGTCACGCCGCAGGCAGCGCGTGAAATGGACGACGTCGATCTGCGGCTGAAGGACATGGACCGCCTCGGCATCGACGTGCAGGTGCTGCACAACACGCTCTGGATCGAGCAGGTCACGGAGCGCCCGGACATCGAGCGGGCCATGTGCCACAGCTGGAACCGCTGGCTGGGCGACATCTGGCGGCAGGGCCAGGGCCGGCTTCGCTGGTCGTGCGTGCCGCCGTGGATGAGCCTCGACGCCGCAGTCGAGGAGATGCAGTGGTCCAAGGAGCACGGCGCCGTCGCGGTCACCATGCGCCCCATCGAGGGCAACCGCACCATGATCGACCCCTACTTCTACCCCATCCTCGAGGAGGCCGTGCGGCTGGACATGGCCATCGTCGTGCACATCGCCAACGCCAACCCGGGCATCGTCGACGTGATGCGCTCACCCTACGACCCGGGCACCGCTTTCGGCCTCTTCCGCATCCCGACCGTCGCTTCCTGCCACGCCCTCATCATGAGCGAGATTCCGCAGAAGTTCCCGACGTTGCGCTGGGGCTTCATCGAGGCCTCGGCCGGCTGGGTGCCGTGGGTCATCACGGAGGCCAAGAACCGCTACAATGGCGCGGGGCGCCCGTTTCCAGACAACGTCCTGAAGGAGTACAACATCTACGTCACCTGCCAGACGGACGACGACATCCCCTACATCCTGGAATGCGCCGGCGACGACAACATCGTCATCGGCACCGACTACGGGCACTTTGACCCTTCCAGTGAGGTGGACGCCATTTCCGTTTTCAAGGAAATGGGCGGCATCAGCGACACGGCCATGCGCAAGATTCTCTCGGACAACCCAAAGGCCCTGTACGGCCTGTAGGGCTTGACGCAGCCAAGGGGGAAGACATGACAACCAAGGTCGGCTACATGGTCATCGACTCCGACGCCCACGTGGTGGAGACGGAACGGACGTGGGACTTCATGGACGCGGAGGACGAGCAGTACCGCCCGAAGCTGGTGCAGGACCTGCACGACCCCACACGTCAGCACTGGGTCATCGAGGGCGAGGTGCGGGGCTTCCGCTTCCCCACGCTCACGGAGATGCAGCAGGAGGCCCGCTCCCAGCGCTGGCGCAACATCTCGACTCCACAGGCCGCCCGCGAACTCGACGACGTCGCCCTGCGGCTCGAGGACATGGACCGCCTCGGCATCGACGTCCAGGTGCTGCACCACACGCTCTGGATTGAACAGGTGGCAAAGCAGCCTGAGGTGGAGCTCGCCATCTGCAAGGGTTGGAACCGCTGGGTCGGCGATGTCTGGCGGAAGAGCGGCGGACGGCTGCGGTGGTCGTGTGTGCCCCCGTACAGCAACCTGGAAGCCGCGCTGGAGATCATGGAAGAAGCCAAGGCCAACGGTGCCGTCGCCGTGACCATGCGCCCCATCGAGGGAGAGCGCACCATCCTGGACCAGTACTTCTACCCGATCTACGAGCAGGCCATCAAGCTGGACATGGCCGTTGCCGTGCACATCGCGAACGCCAACCCCGGCATCGTCAACATCCTCCGCACGCCGGAGGACCCCGGCTCGGCGTTCGGCATCTTCCGCATCCCGACGGTCGCCAGTTGCCACGCACTCATCATGAGCAAGATCCCCGAGCGGTTCCCGGAGCTGCGCTGGGGCTTCATCGAGGCATCGGCCGGCTGGGTCCCATGGATTATCACAGAGTCCCGCAACCGCTACATGGGCGCGGGGCGAAGGTTCCCGGACAACGTCCTGAAGGAGTACAACATCTTCGTCACCTGCCAGACGGACGACGACGTGCCGTACATCCTGAGTTGCGCCGGCGACGACAACATACTCATCGGCACCGACTACGGCCACTTCGACCCGTCCAGTGAGGTCGACGCCATCTCCGTCTTCAAGGAGATGGACGGCATCTCCGACGAGTCCATGAAGAAGATCATGTCCGACAATCCCAAGAAGCTCTACGGCATAGAGTAGGCCAGCACAGCTGTTAGGCAGCCACATCAACACAAAGGGGGAAAACCCATGCTGTCCAGGGAAGAGAACGAACTGCTGACTCGTACGGCCTCAGGCACGCCAATGGGCGAGTTGTTCAGGCGATTCTGGCTCCCGGCCCTCATCCCCAACGAGCTCCCGGAGCCCGACTGCCCGCCCGTGCGCTTGCGCATCCTGCACGAGGACCTCGTCGCCTTCCGGGACACCAACGGCAAGGTCGGCATCCTCGACGCCCTCTGCCCCCACAAGCTCGCCCCGCTGTTCTTCGGCCGCAACGAGGAGTGTGGGCTCCGCTGCGTCTACCACGGCTGGAAGTTTGACGTGGATGGCACCTGCGTCGAGATGGCGAACGAGCCGCCGGAGAGCGCTTTCCGGGAAAAGGTGAAGATTAAGGCCTACCCCGTCGAGGAGTGGGGCGGACTCATCTGGGTTTACATGGGCCCGGCGCACCTCAAGCCCGAACTCCCGCAGTTCGAGTGGGGGCGCGTCCCGGAGACCCACCGCCACCACGCGCGCTGGCTGCAGACCACCAACTGGGCGCAGGGCATGGAGGGTGAGATCGACACCTCCCACATCTCCTTCTTGCACCGCTGGATGGACCAGAGTCAGGCGCCCCAGCGACGCAACGCCCAGCGCAACTTCACCATCGTTGACGGCGCGCCCATCCTGACGCTGAACCAGACCGATTACGGCTTCGTTTACGGCGCCCGCCGCAACACCGGTAACGGCGACTACTACTGGCGCGTCACCCAATGGCTCTACCCAATGTGGAGCGTCATTGCCGCGCAGACTTGGCCAATCGGCGGCCGGGCGTGGGTGCCCATCGACGACGAGAACACCAACGTCTTCGGTTACAACTACAACGCCGAAGCCCCCTTGACTGAGGAGCAGATCGACATGATCGAGTCGGGCCGGGCCTTCCCGCCCCGCACCACGCGTGAGAAGTTCCAGCTGGCTGATGGCACAGTCATCGACCACAACGTGGGTGTCGCCAACAAGACCAACGACTTTCTCATCGACCGTGACATGCAGCGCACCGTGAACTTCACGGGCATCTGGGGCGTCAACGAGCAGGACCGCGGGCTCCAGGAGGGCATGGGCCGCATCGTCGACCGCTCTCGCGAGCACCTCGGCACCGCCGACCAGGCAACCATCGCCGGCCGCCGCGGGCTGCTGCGCATGGCGCGTGACCTGCAGGAGGGCATCGAGCCCGCCATTGCGCACCAGGGCGACAAGTACGGCGTCCGCTCCATGGACATCGTCAGCCCGGAAGGCGACTTCATAAAGTTCATGGAACTTCACGGAGACGCCGGCAAGGCCAAGGTCTAGTCGGGGCCGCCCTCAACAGCCGAATACAAGCGGGAGGAAGACATGCTGTCCAGGGAGGACAATGAGCTGCTGACCCAGACGGGGCCGGGCACACCCATGGGCGAGTTCTTCCGCCGCTTCTGGATGCCCGCCCTCCTCTCCGAGGAGCTCCCGGATCCCGACTGCCCGCCCGTGCGCATCAAGGTGCTCAGCGAGGAGCTTGTCGCGTTCCGGGACACGAACGGCGCCGTGGGCGTCGTCGACAACTACTGCCCGCACCGCCGCGCCAGCCTGTTCTTCGGCCGCAACGAGGAGTGCGGGCTCCGCTGCGTCTATCACGGCTGGAAGTTCGACGTGAACGGCGACTGCGTCGACATGCCCTCAGAGCCCGCTGAGTCCAATTTCAGGGACAAGGTCAAGATCAAGTCCTACCCCGCCCGCGACTACGGCAGCTGCGTGTGGATCTACATGGGCCCGCGCGAGCTGCAGCCCGATCTCCCGGCCTTCGAATGGGCGCGCGTGCCGGACGAGCACCGCGTCGTGACTCGCTTCATCCAGCACTCCAACTACATGCAGTGCACGGAGGGCGAGATCGACTCCAGCCACGTCTCCTTCCTCCACAGCGTCTTTGACCTGAGCATCGACTACCACCGCGACATGCGGACCGGCGAGCAGAAGGGCGGCCGCAACTCCGTCCTCAGCTACAAGTTCGGCGCTCCCCAGCTCACCGTGAAGGAGACCGACTACGGTTTCACCTACGGCTCGCGCCGGGGCCCGGAGGAGGGCAACTACTACTGGCGCGTGACCCAGTGGATGCTGCCGATGTTCAGCCTCATCCCCGGCCCAGCCTGGCCTCGCGGCGGCCGCGGCTGGGTGCCCGTCGACGACGAGCACATCATCACCTTCCAGTACAGCTACAACGGCGAGCGGCCCATCACGCCGGAGGAGCGCGCCCGCGCCGTCGACACGATGGAGCTGCAGCGCGTCAAGTACACCCTCCCCGACGGCGGCATCATCGACACCTACCGCAGCGTGCGCGCCCCGGAGAACGACTACCTCATCGACCGGGAGATGCAGCGCAAGCAGAACTACACCGGCATCCTCTTTGGCAGGCACCAGGACTTCGCCATGACGGACAGCATGGGCGGCGTCTCGGATCGCACGAAGGAACACCTCGGCACTAGCGATACCGCCATCATCGCCGCGCGGCGCATCCTGCTGCGGGCGGTCCGCGACCTTCAGGAGGGCATCGAGCCCTACGCCGCCGGCCACCCGGAGGTGTTCCACGTCCGCGCGCTGGACACCGAGTCGCCGGAGGGCGATTTCCTCAAGCTGCTGGAGGCGGAAGGGGAGAAGACAGTCGGAGTGCTATAGTCTCGTCAAACAACGAGGCAACATCACAGAAGCACCACGAAGGAGGAATGACATGGCAGAGGTAGTCATCGGGCTCGGAACGTCACACAGCCCGCAGTTGAGCATGCTGCCGGAGGCGTGGGCATCCCGTGCGGGCGCCAACGACCAGCGCAACCCCGCCCTCATCGGCACAGACGGCATCGTGTCCAACTACGAGGACCTGCTGGCGCGCGTCGACAAGAAGCGCCTCGAGCGGGAACTCGACCCGGAGCTGCAGATGCAGCGCCACGAGCGCAACCAGCGCGGCATCGCCCAGGTGGCGGAGGCGCTGAAGAACGCCAACGTGGACGTCCTCGTGATGTTCGGCGACGACCAGCAGGAGTATCTGACCGACGACAACATGCCGGCCTTCAGCATCTACTGGGGCAATGAGGTCAAGGTCCTCGGCCAGGGCGAGGCATACACGGCCGCCACCGGCTACCAGCCCCTCATCGGCTACCCGCCGGAGGACAGCGTCGTCCCCACCCACGGCTCCCTCGGCAAGCACATGATTGAGTTCCTCACCGAGGCCGAGTACGACGTTGGGTACTCTCGCTTCCTTGACCCGGACCGTGGCGGGCGCTCGCGCGGCGGCATCGGCCACGCCTTCGCCTACGTCCACCACCGCATCATGGAGGGCCTCAACATTCCCACCGTGCCCATCATGGTCAACACCTACTACCCGCCGAACCAGCCCACGCCCAAGCGCTGCTACGACATCGGTCGCTCCGTCCGCAGCGCAATCGAGGCATGGTCGGGCAAGGAGCGCGTCGCTGTCCTCGCTTCCGGCGGCCTGAGTCACTTCGTCGTCGACGAGGAGCTCGACACGTGGACTCTGGAGGGGCTGCAGGAGAAGAACATCGTCAAGTTGCAGCAGCTCCCACGGGAGCGCCTCAACTCCGGCAACTCGGAGGCCCGCAACTGGATGTCCCTGGCCGGCGCGGCGGAGCACCTCGACATGGAGCTGTTCGACTACGTGCCCTGCTACCGGTCGCCCGCGGGCACCGGCTGCGCGATGGCCTTTGCCCAGTGGACATAGCCGCCAACGTGGCGCACACTGGTAATAATCACAGAAAGGTGGTCAATGACATGAGCGACGTTGCCATCACGGTGTTTTCGTCCAACAACTGAGGCTCCTGCGAGATGGTGAAAGGGTACCTTTCACAGAAGGGCGTCGACTACGCCGTGCGGAACATCTCCGAGGACCTTGAGGCGCGACAGACCGTCATCGACATGGGGCACCGCAGCACGCCGGTCACCCTCATAGGCGGACACAAGGTGCTGGGATTCGACCGGGCTCAGATTGACGAAGCCCTCGCCGCGGAGGGTGTGGCCTAGCAGCTGACCACTACAGGACATGCGAGAGGCGCCTTCTTTTGGGGGCGCCTCTTCTTGTGCCCGTCGGCCCTGAAACATCCGTGTTGATAAGGAAACCTCCCAATGATAATATGAAGGGCCAAATTCAAAGAAAGGAGGACGCATATGAGTATCTTGCCACTTCTTCTTACATCTCCCCAGAACAAGGGCGGCAGCGGCAAAGGCGGTGGCGGCTTGGGTAACCCGGGCTACCCAAGCACTACCGGCAACCCCTCAGGCGGCGGCAGAACCAACGGCCCCCGTAAGTAGGCCCCCGGATCTAGCGTGGGAGCGCTAATGGTCTGCAGAATTCCACCAGACCAAGCTGCGTAGAAGCGTACCCACCTGTGCAACCCCTTTGCGCAACGGTAGGCTCAAGACCTTGTCCGGCGCAGAGGGTGACGCACCCCTAAAGCCTTTCTCCTGCATTCTGCTCCTCATCCAGTCTTCACTATGAAACGCGTCAGGTGCGCTTTGCTTCCGTATGCTGGCAACAACTCAGATTTGTCGAATCAACGCGCCCGTAAACAGTCCCTTAACCGAACTCGCAACGACAGCGTCCGAGGCTATAGAGTAGACTGCGGCACATGAGAGCTAGCAACCACAAGGAGCCACGCATAGCCATGGCCCAGCAGCCCCCATCCCTGCCGCGCCGGTGCGTCGCCGAGTTCATTGGCACGTTCGGCCTCCTCTTCGCCGGCGCAGGCGCCATCATGATCAACGAGATCTCCGGCGGCACGGTCACCAACGTCGGGATCGGCCTCGTGTTCGGCCTGACCGTCGCCGCAATGATCTTCGCGACGGGCCACATCTCCGGCGCGCACATCAACCCCGCGGTGACCCTCGGATTCGCCCTCGCGCGGCACTTCCCGTGGAAGCTCGTGCCCATGTACTGGGGCTCGCAGCTTCTCGGCGCAACCGCCGCCTGCCTCGTCCTCCGAGGCCTCTTCGGCAACGTCGCTGACATGGGCGCCACGCTCCCCGGCGCCGAGGAGTGGGTCGTCGTCTCCTTTGAGGCGCTGCTCACCTTCTTCCTCATGTTCGTCATCATGGCGATGGCCACGGACATCCGGGCCGTCGGCACGGCGGCGGCGCTGGCCATCGGCGCAACGGTAGGGCTGGAAGCCATATTCGGCGGCCCCATCAGCGGCGCGTCCATGAACCCCGCCCGATCATTCGGCCCCGCGCTGGTCAGCGCCAACTGGACCGCCCACTGGGTGTACTGGATCGGCCCGATAGTCGGCGCAGCGGCCGCCGCCTTCACCTACGCCTGGCTGCGGGAGGGCAACGCCATGCAAAACGGGGAAGAGCAATGAAGAACGTCCTCTTTGTCTGCGTCCACAACGCCGGTCGGAGCCAGATGGCTGAGGCCTTCTTGAATGCGGCCGGTAGCGACCGGCTGGTCGGCGAATCCGCGGGAACAGTACCCACCGAGCACGTGAACCCCATCGTGGCAGAGGCGATGTGGGAGGTCGGCATAGACATCAGCGTCAACGCGCCAAAGGTCATCACACAGGCGATGGCCGACAACGCAGACCTCATCTTCACCATGGGCTGCGCCATCGACGACGCCTGCCCCGCCACGTTCCTGCCCGCCGAGGACTGGGGCCTCGACGACCCTGCTGGCCAGCCCCTCGAGACCGTGCGGCAAATCCGTGACCAGATTAGAATAAAGGTCGCAGAGCTGCTGGAACGGGAGGGCTAGTCCAACACCATGAGAATAGCGATATACGGGACCGGGGGCGTCGGTGGTTACTTCGGCGGCCGCCTCGCGCAGGCCGGCGAGGACGTCACCTTCATCGCGCGCGGCGCCCACCTTGACGCCATACGCTCCAACGGTCTCCGTGTCAGCAGCGTCCACGGCGACTTCGCCGTCGCGGGCGCCAGGGCCACCGACTCGCCAGCCGAAGTCGGCCCCGTCGACGCCGTGCTCGTTGCCGTCAAGGCGTGGCAGGTCTCCGAGGTCGCCCCGCTCATTCAGCCGCTCGTCGGCCCGGACACGGTCGTGGTGCCGCTCCAGAACGGCGTCGAAGCCGCGCCGCAGCTCATCGAGGGCCTCGGGCCCGACAACGTGGTCGGCGGCCTATGCCGTGTCGTCGCCCTCATCGAGGGCCCCGGCCACATCCGGCACGGCGGCGGCGACGACTTCGTCGGCATCGCGGAGCTCGACAACCAGCCGAGCGAGCGCGTAGAGCGAGTCCGCGCCGCGTTGGCCGAGGCGGGTCTCAAGGCAGAGACCCCGCCCGACATCTACGCAGCGCTCTGGGCCAAGTTTCTCTTCATCTGCGCATGGGGAGGCGTCGGCGCCGTCACCCGCTCCGCTGTCGGCGTCACCCGTTCACTGCCCCTGACGCGAGCAATGCTCGAGGGCGCCATGACCGAGACGTACAACGTCGCGCGCGCCCGTGGCATCAACCTTCCCGACACCGCCGTCGCCACCGGCATGGCCGCAATCGACCGCCAGCCGGAAGGTGGCGAGGCCTCCATGCAGCGCGACATCCAGGATGGGCGCCCCTCGGAGCTTGAGTCGCAGAACGGCGCCGTCGTCCGCCTCGGCCGCGAGTCCGGCGTGCCAACGCCCACCCACGACTTCATCTACGGAAGCCTGCTGCCACAGGAGCAACGCGCGAGGGGCTAGTCCCGCTGCAACACTCCCCGCAGTCAGGTACACTTCCACACAAGGACCTCACCACACCAAGGAGGCGCCTCATGGTGCGCATCGCGGTCATCGACGACTACCAGAACTTAGCCAGTACCCTCGCGGAATGGGACTCGCTCCCGGAAGGCTCACAGGTCGACTTCTACCAGGACCACCTGACGGACAAGGACGCCCTGGTGGAACGCCTCCAGCCCTATGACATCATTCAGCTCATGCGAGAGCGGACAGAGTTCAGCGCCGAGCTTCTCGACGCCCTGCCCAACCTGCGGATGCTCTCCGGTACCGGCGGCGCCTATTACAACTCCATCGACATCCCTCACGCCACCGAGCGCGGCATCCTGCTTACAAGGACTGGCGGGTCCGCGGGCGGCAGCGTCGAGGAGCTGACGTGGGCCCTCATCCTCGGCCTGACCAAGCGCCTGCGGGAGGAGGACCGCGAGACCCGAGAGGGGCAGTGGCAAACCTCCCTCAGCCCGACCCTTGCGGGAAGGACGTTGGGCATCATCGGCCTCGGTCGCCTCGGCAAGCGGGTGGCGCAGGTTGGCCAGGCCTTCAACATGAAACTCGTCGCGTGGAGCCCATGGCAGACGGAGGAGCGAGCTTCGGAGAGCGGCGCGCAGTTGCTGAGCCGCGAGGAGTTCTTCTCGACGTCCTACGTAATTAGCATCCACATTCCCCTGACGGCCGAGAGCCGGGGCCTCGTCACCGCGGCAGACCTCGCGATGATGCAACCGAACGCCTTCATCATCAACACGTCGCGCGGCCCCATCGTCGACGAGGCCGCTCTGGTTGATGCCCTCCGGGAGGGAAGGATCGGCGGCGCGGGCTTGGATGTGTTCGATGAGGAGCCGCTGCCGAAGGACCACCCCTTCTTGAGCCTGCCCAATACGCTCCTGACGCCGCATATTGGCTTTGTGACGGAGGAAGGCTACCAGTCCTTCTACCGCAGCGCCTTGGCCAACATCAAGGCATTCATGGCAGGCGAGCCCACCAACGCGATAAACCCGGAAGCCTTGGAGAAGCAGGGGTAGCCAGCTTGCCAGCCACCTAGGGCCGTCATACACTGCACCCACTCTGAACTGAACGAGGATCGTTATGCCCACCTTCTCTCACGAGTACCTCCGAAAGGTGTCCTACGAGATCTTCAAGGCCGCCGGCACGCCGGACGAGGCCGCGCAGGATGTCGCCGAAGGCCTCATCAGCTCCAACCTCGCCGGTCACGACTCTCACGGCGTCGGGCAGGTGCCCGTCTACGTCGACCGCATCAAGGCGGGGCACATCATCCCGGACGCGCCCTACGTCGTCGACAAGGAGACACGCACCACCGCCGTCATCAACGGCAACTGGGGCTTCGGTTTCGCCGTGACCAAGCGGGCCACGCAGATGCTCATCGAGAAGGCGCTGGAACAGAACATCGCCGCAGTCACCATCTACCGGCAGAGCCATATTGGCCGCCTGACACCCTACGCGGCCATGTGCGCCGAGCAGGGACTGGCCGCCATCATGTTCACCGACTCCGGGCGAGGCCCCAAGGCCGTCGCGCCCTTCGGCGGCCGCGGCCGCCGGCTCGGCACCAACCCCGTCTGCATCTGCGTCCCGTCGAACGAGGACAGCCCCGTCTTCATCGATATGGCGAGCAGCGCCGTGGCGGCCGGCAAACTGGCGGTGTACCGCCGCCGCAACCTGCCGATACCGACCGGTTGGATTATCGACAAGGACGGCAACGACACCACGGACCCCAACGCCTACAACGAGGGCGGCGCACTGCTCCCCGTCGGCGGCGACCTTGGCTACAAGGGCTACGGCCTCAGCTTTATGGGCGAGGTCTTTTCCGGCATCCTGACTACCCTCGGCTTCGGCCTGGACCCAGAGGGCAAGCACAACGACGGGAGCTTCATCGCCGCGTGGCGCATTGATGCCTTTGCCGACCTGGAATGGTTCAAGCAGCAGGTGTCGGACTTCATCGCCTTCATCAAGACGTCGCCTCTGGCTGCGGGCAGCCCAGGCATCCTCTATCCCGGAGAGGCCGAGAAGCACACGGAGGCAAGGCTTCGAGCGGAAGGCATCGCGGTGGAGGACTCCGTTTGGAGCGACCTCACCGGGATCATGCAGGAGTACGGCATCGAGTCCCTAGTCGGCGAACCGACTTAGTTCCCGGCGACCCCGATGCCGAAGCATCCCCTCAGCATCGCCGCTGTCACGGAGCAACTGCGGGCATTGGGCGTCGAGCGCGGGCATACGCTGCAAGTCCACACCTCATTCTCGCTCACCGGCCCCATCGAGGGCGGCCCTCTCGGCCTCATCGACGCCCTCCGCGAAGCCATCGGCCCCGATGGCACCCTCGTCATGCCCAGCATGACCGATGACGACGACCACCCCTTTGAACCGAGAAGCACGCCCTGCCTCGGCATGGGCGTCACCGCCGACACCTTCTGGAGGCTCCCAGGCGTCCTCCGCAGCGACAGTCCCCACGCCTTCGCAGCCGTGGGCCCGCACGCCGAGCGCATCACCTCACCACATCCGATCGAGCCGCCGCATGGCCCCGATAGCCCTGTCGGCCGCGTGCAGGAGCTCGCCGGCCACGTCCTCCTGCTTGGCGTCGGACACGACGCCAACACCACCGTCCACCTCGCCGAGCTCCTCGCCGGAGTCCGCTACCGCCGTCGCAAGTACGTTACGGTGCTGAACGACGGCGGGCCGTTGCGATACGAGTATGAGGAGATTGACCACTGCTGCGAGCGCTTCGCGCTGGTGGACGGCTGGCTGGAAGAGCGAGGACTTCAATGTCGGGGAATCGTTGGTCACGCAGAGGCGCGGCTCGTACCCGCGAGGGCCGTCGTCGACGTTGTGGTAGAGCGCCTGCGCGTCGACGAAACAGCGTTCCTGCATCCAATTGGCACCGACGCGGAGTGCGACGACGCGTGGGCAAGCATGCAGGGTTAACGGGCCTGCCCTACTGCAAGAATTCCTTCTGCCACCCATCGTAGTCTGCGTTTGCCAGCGCTTGCGCCATGACGTCGGCGGCCGGAACGCGATGGCTGAGCCCGGCAGGCTCTCCGCCGTCTGCGTGGTGCTTGAGCGCCTCATAGATTCCCTGGATCATCGTCTGGAATGGCAAGTGGCCCTTGAGTGCGATGCGGACGCGGTGCGCCGCCAGCCAGGCGGCGTCCTGCAGCTCCGCCGGCGCCGACCCAAGCATCAGCGGCAGCGTTGTGGCCGCCTCGACTGCCTCGACGTGGTCCTTGGTGGACAGGTTGGTGAAGAAGAGCGCGTCCACCCCTGCTGCCTCATACGCCGCTGCCCGGGCCACCACGCCCTCGATGCCCTCGACGGGCATGGCCGCGCACCGCCCAATGACAATCGTCGCAGGGTCGCGCTTGGCCGCAACGGCCGCCTTCATCTTCCCGACCGATTCCTCCAGCGAGATCACCGTCACGCTTGTTGCGCCGAACGGCGTTGGAAGCGCCGTGTCCTCGATAGACATGGCGCAGACCTCGGCGGCCTCGAGCTCGGACACCGTCCGCATGACGTTGAGCGCGTTCCCGTACCCATGGTCCGAGTCGACCATAAGGCTGATGTCGCTTGCACGCGTGATGCGCCGCGCCTGGTCCACAAATTCGCTCAACGTAATGACCGTCAGGTCGGGCGCCCCCAGCACGACGCCGGAGGCGACAGAACCGGCGAACATCCCAATCTCGAAACCCAAATGCGTTGCCAGCCGCGAAGAGATGGGGTCAAAGATGGAGGCGGGTTGGATGCACTGCTCCCGCCCCAGGTAACTGCGATACCGCTGACGACGCTCCGTGGGGTTCATGGCGCTCCTCATACGTTCATGATGTGGCTACAGCTCTGGCCCAACGCATCCTAGCCGACGATGACCGGTTTGGCTATGCAGTGTACCCCGCCGTTGCGCTGCCGCGCCCTGACACGGTGCCCTTGCCCGAACATCGCGCCAATCGCTAGCCTTTCGCCATGCACGTCAACATTGGCCAACTCAGTCGTCGCAATGGACCGTCCCTGCCGCAAGCGCTCTCCCTGAATTTGGGGCTGCGGCTGGATTCGTGTCGGATTCGCTTGCTCATTCTGGAGGGCTGTTCCTGCTGAAAAATTTCGTTGTCTTCTATCTGAAATGTGCCAAACCAGCTAAGTGTCAAATCGCAAACAACCCCACGCTGCAACGGGTTGTCCCCTTCCACGCAACCCATTGGTGACAGGATGTGCGCGGTAAGGCTTGCGGAAGGGCTAAGGCAAGGAGACAAGGCTTTAGGGCAATTTGGACCGGCAATCAGAGGACGAGGCAGATGGTGGGCGGCTACGGCACCTGGAACGCAGGTTCGCCCCCCAGACACGTCTGCTCGAGGCCGACAAGGAGCTGCTGCTCGATGTCCAGCCGCTCGCGAAAGGCGCGGGCCGCCGTTATCTGCCGCTCCGTCGTGCAGCACCAGTAGGCCAGCGCCTCTCGCTCCCACGGGATGTGCGAGTCCACGTCGCCAAGGTAGACGCGGAAGAATTCGAGCGCATGGTTCGGCACACGATAGTGGTCGCGAAGGGCCTCGTGGGCGCGGCCCAGGAACTCCCTGCCGTAAAGGTCAGACGCATAGAAGGAGGCGACGCCGTCCAGCCACGTCCAGTCCCAGAATCGCGAGTAAGTGCGGAGGGTCTGGATGGCGAAATACGTGCGCGTGAACGGGTGCCACTCCAACGCCTCGCTCTGGCTCAGGCCGACGCCCGTGCCGAACCGCAGCCACAACTCCTCCCAAGAGGGGATGTCAGAGCCGGAGAGGTCGCCAACCACGTCCTCGCCCTCGATGTCCACGATGCGGCGGAGCATGTGGGTACGCGTCGGTTCGTCGTTTGTCTTGATGAAGATGGCGCCGGTGCTGAAGACCAGCCCTTCGTCCCAGTAGGGGTACTGGTCCTTCACCCACATCTGCAGGTGCTCCTGGGACAGTTTCCCATCGCACAGCGCCTGCAGGAAGGTCGGCGGCTCTGGGCATTTGGCCTTGAACTGCTCGTCGAGCAGTGCCAGGAAGTCATCACCGGAGAGCGGAGGAACGGAGAGCTCCTCCGGCCCAAGTGGAGGTTGGGCGCCCATGGCGTCCTCCTTGCTCGAAGCTGCGGTTTAACCGCCGGAGGTCATCTGCAGACGGAGGATGTAGGCCTTGCGAAGCTCCTCCTGGAGCTCCGGCGTATTCACGAAGCGCCGTGCGACTTCCTCGTTGAAGTCAGCGTGGTCGATGTCGATGCCCGCGTGCTCGTGGCGGTTCTCGAGAGCCTGGTCCGGGTTCTCGACACCCCACTCGACGAAGCGCTGCCGGTCACGCTCGATGGCGGCGAGGAGCTTGTCCGACTGGATCTTGTTCTCGCCTTCCATGACCATGCCGGAGCCAATGGCGACACCGAAAGCGCTGTCTCGCATCATGGCAACCCACCAGCCGCGCTTCACCAACTCGGCGGGGTCACAGTCGCCCTTTTCAAGCGCGTCGACCTCTTCGGGGCTCACGCCGTATGCGTGAGACTCCCAGCGGGAGAGCAGCGGATGGCTTACCTGCGGGCCGCCGACGGTGTCCTGTCCGCCCTCGTCGACCAGCTTACGGAGCTGCATGCGGCGGCTTGCCTTGTCGGTGGTGTTCAGGTAGCGCTCACCCTCGAAGCGGTGGTTGATGTCGCCGCCCATGTGCGCCCGGCGCTTGGCCGCCGCAAGGCGTGGTAACTCGTCCTTGCTCATGATCTCGCGGATGCGGAAGGGGAAGCGTTCTCGCCATTCGGCGCGGATGCCCTCAAGCTCCTCGATGAACTCGCCGGGCTGGAGCGCCTCTTGCCAATCGTTCGTCCTCGTCGCCATGTGTGCCTCCTCGCGCCAATCCGCGCCCGCACCGGACGCGGGCCTGCCTGCGCAACACTATATCTTGATGCAAGCCGCCCAATGACCGGGAGCATACTCCTTGAGGGGCGGCGTGACAACCTTGCAGTCGTCGACGGCGATAGGGCAACGAGTGTGAAAGACGCAGCCCGACGGCGCGTTCATGGGGCTCGGAATAGTGCCCTGCAGCACGATGCGCTCGCGCTGCGCCTCGACGCGCGGGTTGGGGACGGGCACCGCGGAGAGCAGCGCCCGCGTGTAGGGATGGAGCGGGTTCTCGTAGAGCTCGTTGCGGTCAGCCAGCTCCATGATCTTGCCCAGGTACATGACCGCCACGTTCTCGGACATGTGCCGCACCACGGAGAGGTCGTGGGCAATGAAGAGGAAGGTCAGGTTGAACTGCTCCTGGATGTCCTCCAACAGGTTGATGAGCTGGGCCTGAATGGAGACATCGAGGGCCGACACCGGCTCGTCGGCAACGATGAATTCAGGCCGGACAGCGATGGCGCGGGCGATGCCGATTCGCTGCCGCTGACCGCCGCTGAACTCGTGGGGGTACCGGTCCGCCATGGAGGGGTTTAGCCCGACAACGTGCAAGAGCTCGGACACCTGGTCCCGTAGCTCATTCTTGCCGTGGGCGATATTGTGGACGAGCATCGGCTCACCGACGATCGTGCCGATGCTCATGCGGGGGTTGAGGCTGGAATAGGGGTCCTGGAAGACCATCTGCATGCGTCGCCGCATGCCCCGAAGTTGCTTTCCCTTGGCCCTGGTCAGGTCGACGCCATCCAGCCAGACCTGCCCGGAGGTGGGCTCGTTGAGCTGGATGATACATCGGCCGACGGTCGTCTTGCCGGAGCCGCTCTCCCCCACCAGGCCAAGGGTCTCGCCCGGTCGGATGGAGAAACTGACGCCGTCAACAGCCTTGATGTCTCCAACCTTGCGTTGCAGGATGAAACCGGAGGTCACGGGGAAGTGCATCTTGAGGTCCCTCACCTCAAGGAGCGGCGCAACCTCCTGCCCCGGCGACGGTGCGCGGTCCTGCATCTGCGTCATGCCCCGACCTCCGAGGCCGAGCCGGCGGTCACCCAGCATGCCGCAGTATGCCCCTCGGCGACGGGCAATAGGGGCGGCGTTTCCTCGCCGCAACGCTCTATAGCGTACTTGCAGCGCGGCCGGAATGCGCAGCCCGTTGGAAGGTTCATCAGGTCCGGGGGCATCCCATCAATGGACTCGAGCTTTCGCTTGCGGTCCTCGTCGAGCCTGGGCACAGAGTCCAACAGGCCCTGCGTGTACGGGTGCTGCGGGTTCTCGTAGATGTCGATAGCCGTGCCGCGCTCGATGATCTTGCCGGCGTACATGACGTTGACCCGGTCGGCATAGCGCGCCACGACGCCAAGGTTGTGCGTGATTATGATGACTGCGGTGCCAAGCTGGGCGCTGAGGTTCTTGATGAGCTCCAGGATCTGCGCCTGGATCGTAACGTCCAGCGCGGTGGTCGGCTCGTCCGCGATGAGCAATCTCGGGTTGCAGCTCATGGCCATCGCGATCATCAACCGCTCGCGCATGCCGCCGCTGCATTGGTGGGGGTACTGCTTCAGGCGGCTGGGCGCGTCCGGGATGCCCACCATCTCCAACAGCTCGACCGCGCGCTGCTGCGCCTCCGCGCCCTGCATCTTCAGGTGCAGCTCAAGCGACTCCGTGATCTGCTTGCCGATGGTTAGCACGGGGTTAAGCGATGTCATTGGCTCCTGGAAGATCATGGCGATGCGGTTGCCACGAATGGTCCGCATCTGCGACTCGCTCACTTCCAGCAAGTCCGCGCCGTCAAAAAGGACGCGGCCGTCGACGATGCGGCCCGGCGGGCTGGAGACGAGGCGCATGATGGACAGCGCACCGACGCTCTTCCCGCAGCCGCTCTCACCCACGATGGCGAGGGTCTCGCCCTCGCGGACGTCATAGGAGATTCCGTCAACAGCCTTGACGACGCCGCTATGGGAGAAGAAGTACGTCTTCAGACCCTCTACAGTAAGCAGGTACTCAGAGATGTCGCCAAATTCGGTCATGCAGCCGGCACCACTGCTTCAAGCTCCATGAGCACGTCGTCTGGCAGCGCGCCTCTCTCCTCGGCGGCGCATGCCTCCTCAATGTGCTCCACCTCAGAAAAGCCGATGACGGACGTGGCAACGATGGGGTTGCTGAGCACATACCGCACCGCGCCTTCGACAGGGGCGATGCCGTGCCCGTCGAGCACCTCTCGTACACGTGCGGCCGCGGGATCATCGCCGGCGCCAGCCAGCAAGCCCGCGGCAAGAACGCGGATGACGATGATGCCCATGCCAAGATTGGCCGAACGGTCGAAGACCTGGCCAAAATCGCGGTCCACGGCCGCGGCCGGACGGACGGCGGAGGGGTTGATAATGTTGTATAGGCCGTTGATGCTGTGGAACTGTCCGCTGTCGATGAGTTGGTAGACGCAGGAGAGCAGCCCGCCATAGGCCGTGAACCCGAAGTAGCGCACCTTGCCCTGCTGCTGCAACACCTGAAAGGCGTCGAGGACGCCGCCGGGAGCAAGCACGTCATCGACGGTAAGCTGCGCGCCCACGCCCATGTCGGAACGCTCCGCCCGCTCAAGACCAACGCGGTTGTGGAGCTGGATGAGGTCGATCGTCTCCACCCGGAGCCGCTCGAGGCTCTCCTCCACGGATCGGATAGTGTTGCCCTTTACGTCGTCCAGGTCTGGCAGCTCCAGCGCGACCTTGCTCCCGATGACCGGGCGTGCCTTGAGCTCCTGCAGCGTCTCCCCCAGGTGTGCTTCGGAGGCGCCGGCGCCGTAGATGGATGCCGTGTCGAACAGGTTGACGCCAAGGTCGAGCGCGCAGGACACGCCTCGGCGGCGCTCCTCCGGCGTGCCCTTCACTATCATGCCTGCCGTCGGTCCGCAGCCGAAGGCAATGGCCGAGACCTGTACTCCTGTGCCGCCCAATTCGCTATACCGCATGTCTCCCCCTAGCGTTCGCCCAAGCTGCCGCGCATGGCTGGGTCCAGCAAGTCGCGCATGGCATCTCCGAACATGTTCCACCCGAAGATTGTGAGGCTCAGCGCAAGCCCTGGGGCAATGCCCAACCAAGGTGCCATGAGCATGTGCTGCCGCGCTTCAGCAGAGAGCATCCGGCCCCAGGACGGTGCCGGCGCCGGAATGCCAAACCCAAGGAAGCTCAAGGACGCCTCAATGGTGATGGCCAAAGGAATCTCAATGGTCGCGAGGATGATGACCAGCGGGAGAACATTGGGGAACAGGTGGACAAGCATGAGCCGCAGGTCACCAACACCGACCGAGCGCGCAACTTCCATGTGTGGCCGCGCCATGACGGACAAGACCTGCCCACGAACCACGCGCGAACCCCTGATGCCGAATAGCAGTCCCAGAATGATGATAAGTTGCCACAAACCAGGCCCGGCTATAGCCACCATGGCCAGCGCGATCACGATGCCGGGGAAAGTCATCCAGCCGTCGACAATTCGCTGAATTATCTTGTCCAACCATCCACCGTAGTAGCCGGTCAGCAGGCCCAGAGAAATGGCAATGCACATCGCTCCGGCCACAGCACCGAACCCGATGGAGACGGAGATGCGTGAGCCGTGAACAATGCGACTGAAGAGGTCGCGGCCAAGGTGGTCGGCGCCAATGAGGTGTTTGAAACTGGGCGGAGCGAATTGATCGTGCCGATTCGTGTCGTTGTACTCATAGGGCGCGATGAAGTCGGCGAAGATGGCTGTGAACATCAAGAGCACCACGATGAAGAGGCCTACTGCGCCCAGGGGCTTGTAGCGCACCATAGTGGCCACAAACGACCAGAGACCACGCGCCCACCTCAGTGGAAGCGGGGACCCGGGTGCCACACCGGGTCGGAGGACGATTTCATCGGCCATCGTGTATGCCCTCCGCACCCATTACCTGTACCGGACCCGTGGGTCGAGCCAGCCGTATGCAAGGTCGACGATCAAGTTCGCTATCAACACAGTGATAGCCGTGAACATTAAGGCGACCTGCAGCTGCGGATAGTCGCGAAAGTTGATGGCGTCGATGGTCCACCGGCCCAGTCCGGGTATGCCGAAGACAGCCTCCATGACCACCGAGCCGTTCAACGCGTTGGGGACACGCAGACCGAAGACCGTGACTACAGGGATAAGGGCGTTCTTGAGGGCGTGCCGGTACATGATGGACCGCTCTGAGAGTCCCTTGGACCAGGCTGTACGGATGTACTCCTGCCGAAGCACTTCCAGCATCATCGTCCTGGTGATGCGCACCAGGGATGCCGCCGAGCTCACGGAGATGATTGATGCGGGCAGCAGCAACAGCAGCAGGTGCTTGACAGGGTCCTCCGAAAGGGAATGCCAGCCCACAGGAGGTGACCAGCCAATGTAGACGGCAGGGAGCACCAGGATCAGGGTGGCAAGCCAGAAGTGGGGAACGGCGTCCGCGAGCACCACGGTGCTGCGGACTATGTAGTCGCTCTTCGTATCCTGCCGCATGGCGGAAAAGACACCGATAGGTATAGCGACGATAGCGCTAAGGAACAGGGAGAAGAAGGCTAACTCCAACGTAACGGGCAATCGGCGCACCAACTCCTCTGCGGCCGGGCTGCCATCCCACAGGGAACGTCCAAAGTCACCCCTGAAGAAGCCGCCTACCCATTTGAGGTATTGGGTGTGGATGGGCTCCGTTAAGCCCAGGCGCTCCTGCAATTTCTCCAGGTTCGGAGCGTAGCCCAATTCCTCTGTCATGAGCAGCGCCGCGTCGCCCGGGATGAAGCGTATCAGGGCGAAGGCAATGAAGCTCAGCACCAACAGAGTTGGTATGAGCAGGAGGACCCGTTGGATTGCGTACGTTCTCATGGCATATGTTCAATGAAGGATGCTTGGCGGCCCACGATGGGCCGCCAAGCATCCCTCTAGAGACTCCTAGGCTACTAGGCTATCCCTCTTCGATCCAGGCGATCTCCCAGTCGCGGCCTTCCGTGTTGCCAACGTGGGGCCGGAAGTTCTTGATCCGCGGCTGCCAGAAGAAGTCGGTGAACCGGTCCGGGATACGGATGAGGTAGACCTGGTCCGCCAGGTAGCGTTGGATCTGCCTGACTTGGTTGAACCGCTGGTTCGGGTCCTGCGTCAGGCGCTGGGCCTTGATCATCTCGGTCAACAGCGCGTCGTCGATGTGACTGTTGTTCTTGCTGTTGCCGGGGAGGAAGCTGACCAGGAGGTCGTCGACTTCAGCCGCCTTCAGCCGAGAGTGCGCGATGTCGTAGTCGCCCATGCCGATGTTGCTGGTCTTCAGGTGCACCGAGTGGTCGACTTCCTGCAGATTCATCTTCACGCCGATTTCATCCATCATGTCGGCGACCAGTTCCGGATAGTAGGTTGCCTTGCAGCAGCTGCTGAACTGGTAGGTGATCTCCAAGGGGTTGTTGGGGCCGTAGCCCGCTTCGGTGAGCAGTTCAGCGGCGGCCTGGGGGTTGTACTCCCACCACCGTGCAGCGTCGCCCAATTCCGCGGGCGTAATTGCGTACTCCGGGAACACCAGAGCCGGGATACCACCATAGGTGGGCTCCGTTACCGATCCCAGGAGCAAGTCCATGATGGCCTGTTGCTCAAAGCCCATGGCAACGGCGCGCCGCACACGGATGTCATTAAACGCAGGGGTCCGGTCAAGCCGGAAGTTCAGCGTGGGGGCCGTGCTGGGCAGGTCCTGGGCAAAGTTGGAGTCGGGGTTCCGCTCCTTAAAGTCCGCAGTGCTGCCGGACGGCGGGCCAAAGGTGTCGATGTCGCCAGAGATGTAGGCCGCGCTACGTGCCTGGGTGTCCGGAATCACCACATATTCAAGCGTGTCGATGAAGGGGAGTTGATTGCCGTGTGCGTCCGTCTTGAAGTAGTCGGGGTTGCGGACGGCCGTCAAGCGCTTGTCCTTCTCCCACGAGTCAAACATCCATGGCCCGGTGCCAATAATGCCCTCTGGCGTGGAGAGGAACTCTTCATCCAGCACACCCTCCAGGGCTGGGCTCTGCGGCGGCGAACTGGCCGCTTCTTTTGGCGTGACATAGGCCAACGGTTCACCAACGTGAATCATAAAGGAGGCAACCGGTTCATGCAGGCGGAAGACTACCGTGTACTTGTCGGGTGCTTCAACCGCGCTGATGTCAGCCAGCTGGAACTGGTAAGAGTCCGGCCCCTTCAGGAACCGTTCGTAGCTCCACTTGACGTCTGCGGATGTCATCTCGCGGCCGTTAACGGGGGCCCGGTTGTGGAAATTCACACCCTCGTGAAGCTTGAAGGTGTAGGTGAGGCCGCCGTCGGAGACTTCCCAGGACTCTGCGAGGTCTGGGTAGGACTCACGGGTGCCACCTGGTACGTCTACACCTACTGAGCGGGACATCAGGTTGTTGTACCACCAACTGTTGGTGTTCTGGTGCTGGGACTGCCCGCCACTGGTCCCGTGCGGGTCAAAGCCGGAACGAACATCACGACTCTGGCCGAACGTGACCTTGCCGCCGTAGACGGGCTCGGGGCCCTCCATCATGGCGTCGTCGGCCTTGGTCATTGAGTCGTCGCTGGCCGGCTCTGCTGCGGCGGTGGTTGTAGTCGTAGTCGTCGTGGTCGCGGCGCTTCCGCCGCCGTCGCCGTCTCCGTCACCACCGGAGCAAGCGACCACCACCAGTGCCATCGACACCAGTAGGGCCAACAGGAGATAGCCATACCTTAACCTGCCGTTCATTGCGCCCCTCCTCTTAATCTTGACCTTCTTCCCTAAGCTGTGACGGGGCGGCCTGGGCGCGCTCCCGTCCTAAACCCTGTATTAAACGCCGGATCTGCTCCGGAGGTTCCCAGCGATCAGTCCTCAATCAGCGAGTTGCTCCGCTTCATGGGCGTGTCGTAGTCAACGCCGTGGGAACGAAACCAAAGGTAGATACCCTGCCAGAAGAGCTCCGGGTCGGCCTCGATGACCTCCCCAGTGTCGGCACGGGAGATTACGAGTTCGCCCCAAGCCTCAGGCTCGCGCTTCTCGCCCTCGACGAGCGACTGCCCGCGCCAGCTGTCGAGGTCCGCAAGTTGCTCGGTGAGGAAACGGGACAGGATGGCGTTGTCAGCGACGATTGCCTCACGAATAGCGCCCTCGCCGTCCAACACTAAAATGGCGTCGTTCTTGGCGCCTCTGGACCGCCACTCTGCACTAAGGGCCATGCCGGACTTTCCCCCAAGATTCTTGAGCACTCAAGTGCCCTATCAACTGGCGCACTCCTAAAAGAACGTCGAAAACACCTTGGCCAGGAGGACGTTCTGGTCAAGCAGGATGAGTCGATTGGCGATCTTCCAGCCGGTCTCGCTGTCCCGGCGAAGAATGTCCCGCCGTGTGCCGATGAACATGACGCACTCGTCGCGCAGACGGTTAGACCATACGAAGAAGTTGCTGCTGACCTCCACCTCATCGCCGTCCACCGACATGACGCGGACGTTGGTGATAATGTGACGCACGCGCGAGAAGGGCTCCTCCGGCCAGTGGACGCCGGTATTGAGTTGTCGGACTCGGCCCATCAGTGTGCGCTTGCCCTCGTCAAACCAGGAAATCTCGGACTCGGTGTCGGTGTTCTCTCGGTGTTGCTCGCCGAACTTTACGTTGCGGCGGATCGGCATGTGGTAGTGGATGTCCTCGGCCAGCAGGTCGCCCCATTCGCTGAACCTGCGTTCGTCCAGCAGGGCGGCCTCGTCGTACAGGAACCGCTCAATCTCCCGTTCGAGGAGCATCCGCTCCCATGCGGTGTCTGCGCTCTGGATAGTCACGGACTTCCTCCGTTGTAGGGTTTCCTAGGACTCTATCTCCGCGGCCACCTCGGCGAAGAAAATCCAGTCCTCCGAGTCGATCGATTCCGGCCGCTCGCTCTCGATGACCCGGCCCACGAGCCAGCCACCGTCCTTGGCGTTGAGCGTGATCTCAACCAGGTCTCCGTTCTTTAACTCCAGCTTCGTGCCTTCCGGCATGTCCCGAATGAACATGCCGTCGGGGGTATTCACCCGCTTGCGTTCCGACTTGTTGCCGCCCTCAGTTGTCATAGAGCGCCCTCCGATGATGCGTCAGGCAGCGCCTACCACGACGAGCTGATGCCGTTGCCGCCACGTGGCTTACCGTTGGACTTGCCGTTCTTGCGCACTGGGAAGATGTCGTCCCAGCTGCCGGCCTCCATGAACTCCACCCAACGGCGGAGCCGTGCGCGCTGGTTCTCCTCCGACGGCCCGCGGTCGCCGATGGTCACGCCGGGAATGCGCTCGTCCTGGTGGTTGTGGTGCAAACCGAGCTGGAAGTTGTACGGGAACCTCTGCGCGACCATACCAAGGCTGGCCGGGTGCGCGTAGTTCCAGTTCTCCATGTCGTCGGACTCGGTGATGCCGGCAGGGCCGCAGTAGCGCATCACGTAGCGGCGCTTGGCGTCCTTGACGTGCTTGGGGGCGTTCTTGTCGACCTGATATTGGCGCCAGCTCTCCGTCATGCCAACGCCGTGAGGGTGCCACATGAGAATGCGCCAGTCGGACATGGTGGCGTTTGGCCAGATGTGGAACTGGCCGTCGCTTTGCATGTGGAGGTATTCGTTAGCAAAGCGCTGCTGCTTGATCTCCCGCGTCTCGCGCCAGTAGTCGTCGACGCCGGGTTCGAGCAGCCACGTGTCGCGGTAGTCGGCGACGCCCGGCTGCTCGTAGATTGCGAGCTGGCCGACGTGGCCGAGTTCCCGGCTCGACATGTAGCCGCGCTTGGACGGGAACGGCGCCGCCAACGGGTGCCGTCCGCCGCCTTCGACCTCGCCCTGCGGGCCGATGGCCGCGGCGTTGACCGAGAGGTGCGTCATGGCGGCGTGGGCGCTGTCGCCGGCAAAGCTGAAGGCGCCGAACTTCCAGTTCGAGGGGAGGCGCCAACGTTGCGCGGGCTTGTAGAGCTCGACGCCCGCGTCGGTGCCGTCGGATGCCTGGAAGGCCCAGCGAACCGTCCGCTGGAAGGGCCCGAGGTAGTCCTCGAAGGACGGGGCCTTGGGATCCCAGGTCGCCCAGATGGAGCCGTAGTAGTTGCACATCTGCGCAACTTCCGCCAGACCCCACTGACTCTTGTCCAACTCCTCAAAGTAGGCGTCCCGGTGGTGGGGCACGCCGACCAGCCGGCCGTCCGTGTCGTAAGTCCAGGCGTGGAAGGGGCAAGTGAAGACGAGGGCGTTGCCGTCGTCGTAGCGGCAGACCTTCATGCCGCGGTGGCGACAGGTGTTCAGAAAGACGTGGATCTTCCCCTTGCGGTCGCGAGTGAGGATCACTTCCTCCTCGCCCATTCGACCGAGGACGAAGTCGCCGGGGTTTTCCACCTGGCTCTCGTGGCCCACGAGGAGCCAGGCACGCCCGTAGATCTGCTCGAGTTCCTGGGCGTAGATGTCCTCGTTAACGTAAACCTCCCGGCTAATCACGCCGCTCTCGAGGTCCACAAGGTCCCGAAGGTTTCGGTCACCTCTACCCTTGATATACGTGACCATGTCCTCGTCCTCCTTGCTCAATAGCCACACGCCACTAGTACGCGAGTCACTTCCCGCGTTGTTGCATAAACCTATGTTAACTGTGAATGTTTGTCAATTCCCCTAGTGTCCGAATAGTCTCCATTCTGGAATGGGGCCAACACATCGCCTTCTTTGCCCATGCCGTCGCCAAGCTGCCCTGGCGCCTTCACCGTAGCGCGGGTCGGCGCATGGGCCCTGGCAACTCCCTGATGCAGTTCAGCAATTTGGGGCACGATGGCAGGGTAGTCGGCGGGTACAACGCAGCTTCTTCCTGAGCGATGCGCGTGGCGACTAGGAGCGGACGCGGCTTCTGAGTTTCCTTGAGGCCACGTCTACGGACAGTATATTGATGGCGCTGTAAGGCCTGAATCTGTGACTGTATGGTGTCCCGTTACGCGATCGTGATGCTACCGAAGGTGCATGAGCCGGTGACGGTGAGTGTTTCCGTGGACGCTGCAGGCTGTGCGCGCTTAAGCTCCACGCCGCCGAAGTTGCCGGAAGTCTGGATGTTGACCATCCAGTCGCTCGGCACAAAGATCTCGGCGCTGCCGAAAATCGCGTCTACTTGCAGAGTGGCTGCTCCATCGGCGAGGGAGGCGCCACGAAGGTCAATCGTGACGCTCCCAAAGTTTGCCGACACGCTTCCGCCCCTGAAGTTCTGGCTCGTCACCTGTTGTTCACTTCCGCCGAAGACAATGGACACATCCAGGATGTCCGCTGACGTCGCTTTGCGCGGTTGTTTTCCCCTTGTGCGCCAGTTAGCCCTCCCGCCAAAGATGACGAGAAGACCAGCGACCACCAGGAACACGGGCCAGAAGTCGCCAATGTCGAGGTCCAGGATGTCCAGGTTGTCGACGAGAAAAACCGCTCCCACGAACAGCAGGAGGCCGCCGACCCAGCGTGATGACGGTACATTCAAAACGCCCAAGCCAATCAGTATCACAGGCCACCAGTCGCCCCAAGCAATGTTGTAGTCAGTGAGATTCTCCACCAGGAATCCGACTCCTACGGCGATCAGGAGGGCGCCGAAGAAGAGGCGATGCCAGAACCTTGAGCTACTCATCACTTCCTGCTTCGTTCGCGCTCGCACGTGAGCACGACATCATGATTGATGGTTGGGCATTTAGCCGGGGCCTCTCCCGCTTACTGCTCGCAGTCGCGGAGCTCCAGCGCTCGCCACGCATCGAGTGGCTTCTGGCGGGGGAAGATCTCCGGGTGGATGATTTCCGCCATAACCTCAAGCCCGTCTACGACGCGGGGGCCGGGCCGGCTGAAGTATGCCGTCGCGTCGACGGCGTACACCTGCCCTCGGCGCACGGCCTTGAGGTCGCCCCAAGCCGCAGGAAACGGTGTCAGGCGGAACTCCGACTCCAGTGCGTCAAGGTGGTAGCCGCACGGCATAACCACGATGATCTCCGGGTCAAACGTCACGATCTCGTCCCACGTGACCTCTCGCGACGGCTGCCCCGCGAGTACGATGCCGGCTGTCCCACCCGCGAGGCGAACCATCTCCGGCACCCAGTGTCCACCCGCGAATGGCGGGTCCATCCACTCCATCGTGAAGACGCGGGGCCGCTCTGCCGCCGCCCCGGCGCGCTCTTTCACCGCCGCAATGCGTGCCTTCAGTTCGGCTACGACTTGCTCAGCTTGCGACTCGGTGCCTGTGGCGCTGCCGACCTGCATGATGGTGTCGAGGATGGCCGCCAACGATGTCGGTTCCAACGAGAGAATGGTGTTGTCGCCGCAAAGGTGACGCACGGCGTCCTTCACCGTGTCGTAGGAGACGGCGCACACGTCGCACAACTCCTGCGTCAGGATGAGGTCTGGGTTGAGCTGCTCCAATAGAGGCTGATCGAGGGTGTAGATGCTGCTGCCGCTATGGACGTTCTCGGTCACATGGTTGTGTATGTCCTTATTTGACATGCTGGCCGGGTTGAAGCCGGCGCTGGTCACGGCGGGATGCCCCGACGCGTCGAGGGGATAGTCGCACTCGTGCGTGACGGCAACGAGGCGGTCACCAAGGCCAAGGGCGTAGACAATCTCCGTGGCGCTCGGCAGGAGCGAGCAGATGCGCTGGGCGCTCTGGACCATATCGCCCTCCCTCTCGTACGCCGCCTCGGGGAGCGGCCCATCCCGAAGCCTTGGGGTCTGGAATGCGGTCAAGCTGGTTTGAATCTATCGGCGAGGGGTGTCAGTGTCAAGGTGAATGTCGTCGCACGGCGCAAGATTCGGCCACGTTTGCCGCAGCTACGACAAGGGTTGACACCCCCCAAACGCGTGCATATCCTACCGCCTACGCTGTACAGGTAGGGGCAACCTACGCCCCCCGCCTAGTGCGCCGCCAACACGAGGGGGTATGCATGCTACTCATCATCGGCGGGATGGGCTTCATCGGGATGCACACGGTCCGCCACGTGCTGGACGCTGGCGAGGACGTGGTCATCGGGGTCCACAGTTCCCGCCGCGAGCCTGATCTGTTTAGGGACGAGATCGGCAAGCGTGTTCACATCGCCTCTGTCGACGTCACAAACCCGCTGTCCATCGTGGAAGCCGTCAGCAAACACGGCGTCAACCGCATCGCGCATATGGTGGCGCCACGGCTGGGTTCCCTCTCGCCGGGCGACGAGTACCGCACGAACATGGGTGGACTCATCAGTGTGATGGAGACCGCCCGCATTTGCGGCGTAGACCGGGTGCTCGTGGCCAGTTCGCAGTCCGTGTACTTGGGTCTGAAGCAGGGCCCCTTCTCTGAGGACGCGCCTCTACCCATTGCGACCGGCAACGCAACAGAGGCCTACAAGAAGAGTTTTGAGACCCTGGGCTCCCTTTACGCCAGCCAGACGGGCATCAGCGTGGTATATATGCGCATCGGCAGTATCTACGGCCCCTTGTATTACAGCGGCTTCAACCTTCCCAGCCGCATGACCCGTGCTGCGGTGACGGGCAACCCCCCGGACTACGGCCGAGGCGGCGTCCCGTTTTCCGATGACCTCACCGACTGGACATATGTCAAGGATGTCTCCAAAGGCGTGCAGCTCCTGTCAATGGCCGACTCCCTGAGTCACACCACTTACAACATTGGCAGCGGTCGCGGAACCTCCAACCAGGAAGTCGCTGAAGCGATCTCCTCTGCCGTGCCAGGCGTCAATTTCGAGCTTCAACCGGGCAAGAGTCCGACCTTCCGGCCAGACCCATTCATGGACATATCGCGCATCGGCGAGGAACTCGGCTACGCGCCGCAGTACACCATCGGGCCTGCCATTGCGGAGTACGCCGAGTGGATGCGGGCCACGCCGGACTGGCGGTAATCGTCGACAGCCCGCAGGCGGAAAGGGGGCGCTGACATAAGGTCGCGCATTGCGCGCAAGAGCCAATCGCGTCTCAGTAATTGACTGTTGTGGTACCATGTGCGCCAGTCCAAACTGATACATGGGGCAACCGGCGCCCAAACAAAGGAGGAGCACTATGTTCAACGGCACGAAAGTCCTGGATGTCCATGGTCACGTATCCGGACCGCCCGGCACGGTAAGCTGGATCGACATGGGATTCGCTTCCGGCCATGTGGGCGAGAGCCCATTTCGCTCCGGCGGGAACAGGCCCGCCAACCTCAGCGACGAGCTGATGTACGAGCGGAACAAGTACCACGTGGACTTCATGGACGACCGCAACATTGACGTGCAGGTCATCGGCCCCCGGCCCTTCCGTATGATGGGCTGGATGCCGCGCCACCTGCTCAAGCGATGGTGCGAATTCACCAACGACACCATACACCACCAGACACAGAACTTCCCCGATCGCTTCCTGTCCACCACCATGCTGCCGCAGATCGCGGAGGCGCCGGACCTCGGCAACTGCGTGGAGGAGTTCGAGTACAACATCCAGGAGCGCGGCTTCGCCGGCACGTACCTGAGCCCCGACCCCGACGGCCGCCATAACTCCCCCGGCATGAACGACACTAAGTACTGGGGCCCCGTCTACGAAATTTGCCAGAAGTACGACGTGCCCGTGTTCATCCACGGCACCAACTGCCTGGACGAGCGCATCGCGCACATCCCCGGCAACTACCAGGTCGGCTTCGTGGTAGAGACCTTCCTGGCCTCCCGCATCCTCGCCTATGACAGCAAAAACCTTTTTAGCCGGTTCCCCGGCCTGCGCATCTGCATCGCCCACGGCGGCGGCGCGCTTGACCGGTTCATCGACTCATCCCGGCACCGCGGTGACTGGGAAGGCGGCAACCTCTACTTTGACACCTGCCTGTACGACATCGACTACTTGGCCCTGTCAATTCGGCAGTGGGGCCCTGCAGCCACGGCGTTCGGCACTGAGGCTCCCGGTTCCGGCGGCGCAGTCCGCCAGGCAGGCGACCACAAGTCCGACGCCAACCTTGGCAGGACCTCCGACGACCTGTTGCCCATCTTCCAGTACTACATCGACCAGGGCATTCTGTCGGCAGAGGATGTTGTTGACATCATCCACAACAACCCGCTGAAGGTCTTCCCGCAGTTCGCCAAGGTGTAGTCCACCGAGAAGTCACGCTAGATTCAGACACGAATCTGGACAAAAGGAGAGGGGACCGCTCACGCGGTCCCCTCTCCTTTTCCGCTAGCTAGAGCGCTTCGAATTCTGCTGCTATTCTCCGCCGTCGTGGCTGTGTCCGTGACCGTGAGAGTCTCCCTTGGAGTTTGAGCCCATATTGAGGTCCATTGCCTTTTCAACGGCCTCGCCGTGCTCTAAGCGTTGGACCATCTCATCCATGTGCTCGTTGGGCTCGTCCTGGAAAGTCTCCTGCATGCGCTTGAACATGTTGGCCATGGAATGGGGGTCCGTATAGTTGACGCCGTCGAGCAACTCCTTCTTGTTGAAGTTGCTGATGTCGAACGGAGTGCGAAGCACCCGGAAGCTGGAGAATATGCGAACAAGGTCCTCACTTCCGCAACGCTCACACGTGCCAGTCGCGTCCACCTTCATAGACTTGAAGAAGATGGATACCCTGGCGTTGCAGCTCTTGCACCGGAACTCATATATGGGCATAGTTCGGCCAGTATAGTCGGGTGCGCCCATTGCGCCAACCCCTTATTGTACACTAGGGTCAGACAGCGACCGTTCCCCATTCGACATCCAGGAGGGTGGCCATGGCCAAGGCGTTCATCATGGTCAACACGGAGCCCACAGAGACAAACCGCATTGCCGAGCGTTTGAAGGCCATTCGTGGCGCCGTGGTCTATGAAGTCTTCGGCCCATTCGACTTCATCGTGGACCTGGAGGCGGACACGCCCGAGGATCTCGCCGCAACGCTTCGCAACAGCATCCGCTCGCTTCGCGGCGTCAACACGACGCTGACCTGCTCGGTCATGTAGCCGGTCAAGCGCCAACCTATGACGGCGATTTCTGAACACCGCGCCCTCATGGAGCGCGTTGCTGCGTGCCGGGCGTGCCCCCGACTGGTGGAGCACCGGGAGAGAGCGGGCGTCGAAAAGGTGCGCAGGTACCGTGAGTGGGACTACTGGGCGCGACCCGTCCCTGCCTTCGGGGCACCGGACGCCGAGCTGTGCATTGTGGGGCTGGCTCCCGCTGCCCATGGAGGCAATCGCACCGGGCGCATGTTCACCGGTGACCCGTCGGCCGACTTCCTCGCGGCGGCCCTCCACGCGGGCGGCTTCGCAAGCCAGCCAACCTCGCGGCACCGCGGCGACGGGCTGACCCTCATCAACGCCTACATCACCTCCGCGGTGAAATGCGCGCCTCCGGCCAACCAACCCAACGCCGAAGAGCAGGCACGGTGCCTGCCTTACCTCATTGAGGAGTTGCGGCTGATGCCCAACCTCAAGGCCGTCCTGGGCCTGGGCAAGCTCGGCTTCGACGCCTACCTGCGGACGGCGCAGGCGATGGGGTTACCTCGGCCTCGCGGCGTCGTCTTCGGCCACGGCGTCCGGTACGACCTTGGCGACGGGTTTCCCACGTTGTTCGGCTCCTACCACCCCAGCCCGCACAATACCTACACCGGACGCCTCACGCACGATGGGCTTGTGGACGTGCTGAACGACATCCAGGCGTTTCTGCGGGGCGCGTAGGGCGCTCTCCCACTGTTCCAGGACCTCCCTTCTGGAATTTCACCCCGTATCGGGGTACGGGGGAAGCTCTTCGCGGAATGACGCGGCGGGGATGGCGCAGCTTTCGCGGCTGTTCACTCGGCTGGACGGGATCAAGGGCGTCATCAACGTGTCTCGCACCACGGCCGAGACTGCGGGTACCCGGGCTTAGCCGGCGACCTTCCACGGCCGGCCTCATTCGATTCGATTCGAGTCGCTCCCAGTGAAGTTTTGCGGAATGAATCCCCTACGAAACTGCCCTCTACAGATACGACTCGATTGAACACGCCCAGTGGGTGTCGAGCCTTGTCGAGCCGCCTACGAGTTACAAAAGACTGCGTTTTTGTGCAGTTTTGTGTCGCTCTTTCGGCACTCGGGGTGGTTGCGTGCCCGCTGTTCTCGTGGTGGATGCGCTTGGATGCGTATGTCATGGACTGAGGGTAGCGGGGGCGGCGGGTTTCGCGCGAGGGGTATGTGTCAGGGGGGCATCCTCGCCCCACTGGATTCCGGCTTTCGCCGGAATGAGGAGTCGCTGATAGCAACGCAGCAGCCCCGCCCGTGACGGGCGGGGCTGCTGCGCTTCTGCGTGTGTCAAAGCCGAGGGAATTGCTAGCCGGTAGACTCCATCGGCCCGGTGTAGGGCAGGGGCTCGGAGACCATCTCCCGGATGCGGTCCATCATCTCGCTCTGGTCGTAGCCGCGGTAGAGGTTCACACGGTTGCGGTTGGGGTCGCCGCCGTGCCAGTACTCGTAGACCTCCTGACGCATGGCGAACGAGGAAGCAGCGAGGTCGTGGGCGAAGCGGAAGAGGCGGGACTTGTACTCGACGCCGACGTCCTTGCCGCGCATGTAGCGGTCGAGGTAGGGGCGGATCTCGGGGTTGGCGAGGTCGCGTTCGCTAGGCTGCATCAGGACGCCGGAGCCGGCGATCTGCCGGAGCAGCTCCACCATGCGCTGGGAAAACTGGGCGAAGAAAAGGTTCATGCCGGTGCCACGACCCAGGGACATCAGGCCGCCCTGCGTCATGTAGGCGCCGTGCTCCAACCCGTTCATGGCGTGGCGCCACACCTCCGTGAACATGATCATCTCGCCGAGCTTGGCGGCGACCTCACGGAACTCGTTGACGCCGATAGCCTCCGCGATCATTGAGGCCACGGCCGTCATGGTCTTCATCCGCTCATGGATACGGACGTAGTTGCTCCAACCCATGAAGTTGGCTCCGCCGGCCAGCCGCTGCACCATAGCGGATGCGTCATACAGCATGAAGACACGGTCCCAAGGCACCAGCACATTGTCAAAGAAGAGCATGCAGTCCTGCTCGTCGTACCTGATGCCAAAGGGGTGGCCATAGTGTCCGGGGTACTGCGAGACGGGTTCCCGGCAAAAGATCTTCAAGCCCTTGCTGCCGGACGGAATGGAGAAGGCCTGGATGAAGCGCGGGTCAGCCCGGCGGACGAACGTGGCGGAGAGGGAGACGTAGGTGTCGTTGCTCATGTGGGCGGCGGTTGAAACCTGCTTGCCGCCGGAAACGATGATGCCCTCATTGGTCTCCTCCACGACGTGGAGGGAGAGGTCCTCTTCTTTCACCTGCCGCGTCTCATTCTGAGGCTGCAGACTGCGGTCGACCTGCGGGTCACCGAGAGCGTGCGTCAGGAAGATGTCGTTTTCCTGGCAGAACGTGTGATAGTTGACCACGTTTTCGCCGAAGTCGCAGTGGGGATTCTTGACGGCGCTCAGGGCCTCACGGTTGTTGTACAGGCCAAGGACGAACTGGGGCAGGAGGTCAGGACCGCGCCCAAACTGGCCCCACGCCTGCTGGTTCCAGATCTCGCTGTTGCGGCGCTTCTTGCGCAGGTCCTCGGCGCTCCTTGGCAAAAGGTATGAGAGGCTGCATCGGATGCCGCTCTCCGGCGAGACAAAGGTCATCTGGTCACGATATTCGTCCGTGTGCTGGAGTTGGTAGATGCGGGCAAGCTCGTCAATCGTGTCCTTGAAGGCGGGATGCGTCGTGACATCGGCCACCCTTTCCCCGTCGACCCAGACTTCCCGGCCGTCGCGCAGGCTCTCCTTGAAGCTCTCAGCGGTATGCGCGCCATGGGGTTTCGTTGTTTCGGTTACCATAGCTGCCTCCTCGTAGCGGCCCCTGCCAGTACGTGTCTTGCCACAAGTTTCTGAATGAGGGGAGTCCCAATCCTCGGTTCCGTAGCATACGCCCATGCCGTCGGCTGTTCAAGTGCAGTTTTACATCGCACGCGCGCTGCGCGTGTGTTGACAGTTACAGGGGGCAGGAATAGCATAACGCCACTTATGTCGGAGCATCAGAATTGCGAATAATGGAGGTATAGGATGGCAAAGACTGTCCAAGTAGACACGGTTGCCGAGGCGTACCTGGAGTTGCTGGCGGCACGGGGTGTGGACTACTTCTTCGGCAACGGCGGCACGGACTTCGCGCCCATTGTCGAGGCCTATGCCAAGCGGTTCACGCAGGAGCAGATGCTGCCCAAGCCGATTCCCGTTCCCCACGAAATCACGGCTGTGGCTATGGCGCACGGCTACACGATGGTGACCGGCAAACCCCAGGTGGTCATGGTGCACACGATCCCCGGCACGGCCAATGCGACGAGCGGCATCATCAACGCCGCTCGCTCCAACACACCGATGCTCTTCACCGCCGGACGCACGCCGTTGACCGAGGGCGACCTGAGTGGCTCTCGCGACGGCGGCATCCACTGGGCACAGGAGTCCTTCGACCAGGGTTCCATGGTGCGCGAGTGGGTAAAGTGGGACTACGAACTGCGCTCTGATTCCGACGTTGAGGGTGTGGTGGACCGGGCGATGGCGCTTACGCAGTCCGAGCCCGCCGGCCCCGTTTACCTGACGCTGCCCCGTGAAGTGCTGGGTAAGCGCATTGAGGAGTTTTCCTACGCGGACAAACCTCGGATGGCGCCTGCCAAGGAAACCATGCCTTCTCCGGAGGCCATTGAGGAAACCGCACAGGTACTGGCGTCTGCCAAGAACCCGATACTGGTCACACGAGCATCGGGCAGAGACACCGGGGCGGTTGCGCCACTGGTGGCGCTGGCCGAGACGCTGGGCATGCCCGTCTTCGAGTCCGGGCTCTCCTTTGTCAACTTCCCACAGGGCCACCCGCTGCACGCCGGCGGCGATGTTGCAAGCGCCCTGGCAGAGGCCGACGCTGTGATAATCATGGAAGTCGACGCGCCCTGGACGCCCAAGCGTACCGGGCCCCGCGAGGACGCGACAGTCATCGCCATCGGCGAGGACCCCCTGTACTCCCGCTACCCCATCCGCGGGTACCGCATTGACGTGACGCTGGCTGGCAGCCCCAAGCAAACGCTCACGGCGCTGAACGAAGCCGTGCAGCGCATCGGCGTGGACTCCGGGGCGGTGAAGGAACGCACAGCCAAGTGGGCGGAGGCTCGGCAGAAGCGAGGAGAGGCCACCGCAGCAAGGGCCGAGGCCGGCAAGGCTGAGGTTCCAATCAACAAAGCTTACTTCAGCCGCGAACTGGGGAAGGCATTGGACGACGACACCATCGTTCTCTCCGAGCTCGGCATCGACTTGACCCAGATTGCCTTCACATCGCCGGGCGCCACCTACGGCATCTCGCCTGCAGGCAGCTTGGGCTGGGCCGTGGGCGCGGCCCTTGGCGCCAAGCTGGCAGCCCCGGACAAGACCATCGTGTGCTGCGTGGGCGACGGCTCCTACATCTTCGGCTCCGGGACCGCGGGCCACATCGTCTCACAGGCCCAGGACCTGCCGGTGCTGTACATTGTTTGGAACAACGGCATCTGGAACGCCGTGAAGAGCTCAGCCCGGAACATGAACCCGAACGGCTACGCTGCGCAGACGGACACTTGGGCCGTGACAACGCTTTCTCAGGGCTTCAACTATGAAATGATCTGCCAAGCGTCTGGCGGCTATGGCGAGCGGGTGGAAGATCCGGCAGAGGTCCCGGCCGCCATCCAGCGCGCGCTGCACGCAGTGCGTGTTGAAAAGCGTCAGGCCCTGCTGAACGTTGTAGGCGGGTAAGTCAAGCACTACCTGGAAAGGAGCATGGCAAATGCTGACCACAGAAGACAATGAACTCTTGACTCGAGTTGGTGCGGGCACGCCCATGGGCGAGCTGCTGCGTCAGTTCTGGCACCCGTTCATGCCCTCCCGCGACGTGGAGGTCGACGGGCCGATGAAGCGCGTGCGTCTGTTGGGCGAAGACCTCGTCTGCTTCCGCGACTCCAACGGTGACGTGGGCCTTGTCGCAGAGAACTGCCCGCACCGGGGCGCGTCGCTCTTCTTCGGCCGAAACGAGAACGCCGGCCTCGCCTGTAACTACCACGGCTGGAAGTTCGACACCACCGGCGCCTGCATTGACATGCCGAATGAGCCGGCGGAGAGCAACTTCAAGGACAAGGTGCGCGCGACCGCATACCCCGTCCGAGACGTCAACCACATGCTGTGGGCCTACATGGGGCCGCGGGAAACGCCGCCGCCCTTCCCCGCATTTGAGATCAATACCCTTCCGGAAGAAAACGTGCTTCCTCCCCACATCATGGTTGAGGAGTGCAACTGGGTGCAGGGACTCGAGGGCGACCTTGACTCCTCGCACGTCTTCTTCATCCACGGCCGGCTGCGAGAGGAGCAGGTGGGACCGAAGGGAGTGATGCTGGGCGCGTGGGCGCACGATCTGGCGCCAACCCTGGAGGTGGTCCCCCAGCCATACGGTGTCGTGTACTCTGCGAAGCGGCAGTGGAAGAGGGACAGCTCCGAGGTCTACCACCGAATCACGCAATACATCTACCCCTACTTCAGCATGATCGCGGCAGGCAGCCAAAACTCAGTCTCGGCCAGGGCATGGGTGCCCATCGACGACGAGTACCACATGCTCATCAGCATGCGGGGCAAGTTGGATGGCCCGGTCACTGAGGAAGAACGGGCGCGGGCGCTCGACCCCTTCGTGCTGTCGGGCGGCTACGTGGAGGAGACGCCGGACCCGCGGACGCGGTACCACACGGCGGCCAACAAGACCAACGACTTTCTGCTGGACTACGAAATCCAGAAGACGCTGAACAAGTCCGGCATACCCTTCGCAGGGAATCTGCAGGACCGGGCAATGACCGAAACAATGGGCCCCATCTATGACCGGCGCAAGGAGCACCTGGGCACCAGCGACCGGATGATCATCATGGTGCGCAAGCAGTTGATGGCCGCGGCGCGGCAATACATGGAGGATGGGTCAGTGCCCGCCGTCGTAGACGACGAGAGGCTGTACCGCGTCCGTTCGGCGTCGATCATTCTCCCTCCGGGAGAAGACTGGAAGGCACACACTGACAAGGCCCGTAATGCCGACGCCGGCGTGCCAATCGCGGCAGTGCCGCTGGGTGGCTCGGATGAGTTTGCACCGGCCATCGGCAAGGGCGTAAACCCATACGCGTAGCGGAAGTGAGACCGCACCGGCCCCGGAAAGCCTAAGAGAGGAGGCATCGCGATGCTGACAAGGGAAGAGAACGATCTCATGTGTCGAACGGACAAAGGCACGCCCATGGGGGAGTTCTGTCGGCGCTTCTGGACTCCGGTGCTCCTCTCTGAGGAGATTCCGGAGCCGGACTGCCCACCCGTGCAGAGCAAGATTTACGGCGAGGAGCTGGTGGTCTTTCGCACCACCAGCGGCAAGGTGGGCGTGCTCAAGGAGTTCTGCCCCCACCGTCGCGCCAGTCTCTTCTACGGCCGGAACGAGGAAGAGGGCTTGCGTTGCGCCTACCACGGCTGGAAGTTCGACATCGAGGGCAACTGCATCGACATGATGTCGGAGCCCGCGGACAGCAACTTCGCCAGCAAGGTCAAGATTCTCGCCTACCCCGCACAGGAGGCAGGGGGTTTCGTGTGGGCGTACATGGGCCCGCCGGAGCTGGAGCCTCCCATGCCGGACCTTGAATACTTGAGTGTGCCTGACAACCAGCGGCAGACGAGCAAGGTGCTCTACGAGTCCAACTTCGTACAGGTCATCGAGGGCGAGATTGACACCGTGCATGCATCCATCCTCCACAGCCGGTTGGACGCGCTGGAGAAGTCGGCAACGGCGACGACACTGGCTGGCCGCTACTCGTACCGGGACCGTGCGGCCCGCTTCCACGTCGAGGACACCGAGGGCGGTATCCTCATCGGCGCCAAGCGCAACGCCGAGGAGGACTCCTCTTACTGGCGCATCTCGCGCTGGCTTTTCCCTTGGGTCACCATGATCCCTCGGGAGCCGCACGGCCCCTGCCGTTCCGGCCTCATTGTTCCCATTGACGACGAGACCTGTTGGTTCTACCTGTGCCGATGGAACCCCTACGGCCCCCTGGAGGGCAACTGGAATGAGGCTCCGCGCGACGGTATGGTGCCCGGCACGTGGCTGGGCAAGGCCAACTCCACAAACCACTACCTGATCGACCGGCAGGCACAAAAGACCGAAACGTTCAGCGGCATCCCCAACAGCATGGGCCGCGCGCAGGACGCCGCTATGACGGACAGCATGGGCCGCATCGTCGACCGCACCGAGGAGCACCTCGGCACCACGGACACGGCAATCATTCGCATGAGGCGCCGGCTGATCGTGGCCGCCCGGGAGTTGGAAGACGGCATCGAGCCATACGCGCCCAGCCACCCCGAGGTCTTCAAGGTGCGGTCCGGCGGCGCGCTGCTCCCGCGCGAGGTCTACTTCAAGGACGACCCGGTTGTGTGGGAGGACATTACGGTCCAGTAGCTTAGAGCGGTTTTCAGTGGTAGGCTAGCAGGCTAAGGCTACCGGCATTCACCAGTAGCATTTGCGGTTTGTCTTCAGACGTAGCGCAACAACAAAGAGGAGGCAAGGGGATGCTGACCAGGGAAGAAAACGAATTCCTGTGTCGAACGGACAAGGGCACGCCGATGGGCGAGTTCTGCCGCAGGTTCTGGACGCCGGTGCTCCTCTCTGAGGAGATACCGGAGCCGGACTGCCCGCCTGTGCAGAGCAAGATCTACGGCGAGGAATTGGTGGTCTTTCGCACCACCAGCGGCAAGGTAGGCGTGCTGAAGGAGTTTTGCCCCCACCGTCGCGCGAGCCTCTTCTACGGCCGCAATGAAGAAGAGGGTCTGCGCTGCGCCTACCACGGCTGGAAGTTCGACATCGCGGGCAACTGCGTCGACATGATGTCAGAGCCGGCGGACAGCAACTTCGCCGAAAAGGTCAATATCCTGGCCTACCCCGCGCAGGAGGCGGGTGGCTTCGTGTGGGCGTACATGGGCCCGTCGGAGCTTCAGCCGCCCATGCCGGAGCTGGAGTACCTCACGATAGCGGAGAACCAGCGAGAGGCCCGAAAGGTGTGGTACGAGTCCAATTTCGTGCAGGTCATTGAGGGAGAGATTGACACGGTGCACGCTTCCATCCTGCACAGTCGATTGGACGCCCAAGAGAAGGCTGCAACAGCGACGACCATGGGTGGGCGTTACTCGTACAACGACCGCCCGGCCCGCTTCCACGTGGAAGACACGGACAGCGGCATCCTCATCGGCGCCAAGCGCAACGCCGAAGCAGACTCCTCTTACTGGCGCATCTCCCGCTGGCTCTTCCCGTGGGTCACCATGATCCCCCGTGAGCCGCACGGATACGCTCGGTCGGGCCTCATCGTACCCATTGACGATGAGAACTGCTGGTTCTACCTGTGCCGCTGGAACCCCTACGGGCCTCTGGAGGGTCAATGGACTGAGGCGCCCAAGAGCGGGATGCTCCCCGGCACGTACAAGGGAATTGCGAACAAGAGCAACCACTACATGATTGACCGGACTGTGCAGAAGACAGAGACCTTCAGCGGAATTCCAGACAGCATGGGCCGCGCGCAGGACTCGGCAATGACGGACAGCATGGGCGCGATTGTGGACCGCACGGAAGAACACCTGGGCACCACGGACACGGCCATCATCCGCATGCGCCGGCGCCTCATCATCGGCGCGCGCGAATTGGAAGAGGGCATCGAGCCTTACGCGGCCAGCCACCCGGAGGTGTTCAAGGTGCGCTCCGGCGGCGCAGTGCTGCCTCGTGATGTCTACTTCAAGGACGACCCAGTCGTTTGGGACGACATCACTGTGAAGTAAGCGGATCTGGCAAGGCAACGACGGCGGGAGGTCGCTCGAATGCGTCTCCCGTCGTCGCATGTTTGGCGCGATTGGTCGTAGCATGCACCTGAATTCAATGAATGGATGACACCATGCCCAATCAGCTTCCGCCCATCACCCACATCTACGCCGGCAACCCCCTCGACCGCGGTGACCAGGAGCGTCGAGACGAGGGTTGGCTTCGGGACCGTGCACTGGATGCAACCAGCAAGTTCCTGCCACTGTGGGAGAACACGGTCCTGGTCAGCAGCTCGGATGAGCACGACCTCGGCTGGATTGGGCTGGACGACGTGCAGCGGCTGGGTATTGAGGTGGAAGGCATCTTCCTTGGACTGCGAGACGGCGCCGCCCACTTCACGGTGGACATCACACGCAACGAGGCTGCCTCCGAGGCGTTGCGCGCCGACGAAGCATGGTCCTTCGAGGACACGCGGGGCGTCACTGATCTCATCAGTCTTGCAGACTCGGGCATCGTCGCGCAGGCGCGGGCGCAGGTGAACTGGCACAACCGGCACGGCTACTGCTCCGTGTGCGGGACACCTACGGAGATGCGGCGCGGCGGCCATATGCGCCTCTGCCCCAACTGCAACTCGCAGCACTTCCCGCGGACGGACCCCGTCGTCATCACCGTCGTCGCCGACGGCGACCGGTGCCTGCTGGGGCAGTCGCGCGGGCGGCTGCAGGCGATGAACCGGTACTCGGCGCTGGCGGGCTTCATGGACCAGGGCGAGGCGATAGAGGAGGCGGTGGCGCGGGAGATCATGGAGGAGTCGGGCATCCGCGTGAAGAACGTGCGCTACCACTCGTCGCAGCCGTGGCCGTTCCCGTCAACGCTGATGATCGGCTGCCACGCGGACGCGGCGACGACGGACATCCACATGGACACGGGCGAGATGTCCGATGTGCGGTGGTTCTCCCGGGACGACGTCACGAGCGCCCTCGCCGGCACCAACGAGAACCTCGCGCTGCCGGGCCCCATAGCCATCGCGCACCACCTCATCAAGGCGTGGGTGGCGGGAGAGGTGTAGAGTTGCAGAACAGGTGGTTTGGCGAGAAGAATGACTACTTCAAATACAGTGTAATACGGCATCTACTTGCGTATGGTAGTTTACGTGTGGCAGTCAACTGGATGTTGATGCCGGACGCTGGCAATCTAGACCTGAGTAAGACCAGCTATCTCAGAAACCCCAAACATCACTTCAGGAGCTTCGACCCGTACGTCTTTGACTACCTACAGGAACAAGTAGTGCAGCGTAAGCAGTTCAATGTCTCGGTGATGGCATTGGGAGGCCCAATTGCGAATTGCCAGTTCTTTGATGACTATGTGCCTCAAGACCAAGGAGAAAGGCAGAGATGGTTCAACAAGTTTCTTTCTAGTGCTAATGGGATTCCTGTGATGTTTTTTGACCCTGACACTGGAATTGAGCGGGATTCATCAAAGGGTAAAGACAGGGTGAAATTCATATGCTGGGATGAACTGCGATACGCGTATGGGCTAAACCACACTCTTCTAATCTATCAGCATAGAGATCAAGGGCTGTCTCCCCGCTGTTCAGCCCTGAGCCGTCTTAGTGAGATTCAGGAAGTATTCCCCGACACTAACGTATGGGTGATATATTCTAGTACAGTTGCTTTCTTCTTGTTAGGGCAGCCACCGCACTTCAAGCAAATAGAAAAGGCTGTCGTCTCCCTTAAACAATACTGGCGAGCTTACCCTGTGTCAGTCCTTTGGCCATAAACCTTTGCGCTACAGCAACGCACCGTACTCCCGCACTGCCTCCGCAAAGGCCTTGTCTAGCCAAGACTCTAGACTTGGAACGATTTCTTCCAGAAGGGACTTGTATGTAAATACGAACTGCCCCAGGGAACAAGGCTTGAGGATGTCAGGAGGCACATCGCTGGACACTTCATACGGCTGCTCAGACGGCGCTCGCACTTCGGCCTCAGCAGCATAGAAGGCACGGGCCTCCATAATGCCTCCATGCCAAGGGCCAGTATGGTGCAGCGACACCACAAAGGCAAATGTTCTGCGTATTGTCTCGCGTTCTTCAACCATCATCTTGGCCACATAATAATGCGGTTCGTTGAAATCTACTTCGCGGCCTTGAGCATTCGCTGCTCGTGTGACGAGGTTCTGGTAGAGATTTGGGTCCCTACTTCCAACTACACCTCGCTCCTGAATATCGGTGCCAACGACATCGTGCCTAAACGATGCAGACCCAGAACCGTGTTCCCTCCTAATGATGCCACTGAGGCTGTTGAGTAGCGAGTTGAGGGCATGCTCAGTACGTATGGCCAGTCGTATTGCCAAGTGGTTCACCGTACCCCATTCCACAATGGCGTCCCGCTCCCGGCGTTTGAACCGTGCTTCGATTCTGGCCAACTCGGTTCCCGTAGCTGAGGCGGAAGGTTGTTCAAGGGGGCCAGTCTGCAAGTTCAAACCCTCAATAATCGCTGTTTCTTCCAACCGAACAAGAAATCTAACGAGCGGCACCAAATCGCCCGCGTCTGCGGCTTCCAGCGCGTCGATATACTCCGTACGGTCGTCACGATCCACGACTATGGGCAAGAGGCCAGCCCTGAGCAGTGATAGGCCCATGAGCGCCCGTGCCACTCGCCCGTTGCCGTCTTGGTACGGGTGTATCTGCACAAATCGGTGGTGAAGCCATGCGGCCACCACAATGGGGTCCTTGTCCTGATACTCCGCCAGCAAGGACAGCAGCCGCTCCATCTCCGGCGCAACTTGAAGCGGGGGGCAATACTCGTGCACTGCGCCGGACCGGAGCGTGACGGAGTTGGGGTGAACCTTGAACGCGCCGCGCAGCAGCCGCGTTTCATACATGCGGCCCTCTCGGTCGTATGCTGTGACGGCCGGCTGATGCGCTGTGTAGGCTTGATGCAACTCATGGATAAGGCCAATGGTGAGTTCGCGCGCACCGCCCACGCACTGCTGCACGAGTGTCCATGCGGATTCATGGTCGGACAACACTGTGGCCAAGTGGGCAGGGTCGACGTTGGTGCTTTCGCGAGGGATAAGGTCCTCGCGAAAGCCGTGCTCCACCAGGACATTCGTCGTGCCACGGTCCACATCGTACAACCGCTCAATGATGCCGGTTTCCACGCTCAGCCGCCGGACCAAGCGCTCATTGAACTGTTGCAGCCCGTAAGGGGCCTCTTCTTGTAGCCGGGCCTGCGCTTCTCGCCACACTTCTGTGAGGGGTTGCAGCCCATGGGCAATGCGCTCCTCAAATTCAGTCAATGGCTCAATTGGCTGCCAGCGATGCTGGATGGTCATTCTACCTTTGCCCACCCCTACTCCAGCTCTCCCCAATTGCCGCCACTCTTTGTCGCGACTTTGAGCGGCACTGCAAAGTCCACCGGCTTGGGGGCCCACTCCATCGCCCTCGGCATCACGTCTACCACCAGAGACTTGAGTTCCTCAATCTCGTCTGAGGGCGTCTCGAAGATGAGCTCGTCATGGACCTGGAGGAGGAGGTTGCTGCGGAGGCCTCGCGCCGACATCTCCCTCGCGACGCCCTGCATCGCCAGCTTGAGCGCCTCGGCGGCGGTGCCCTGCACCGGCATGTTGATGGCCTCGCGCTCCGACGCCTGGCGGATCTGCGGGTTGCTCGACGCTATCTCCGGCATGTAGCGTCGCCGGCCCAGCAACGTCTCAACGTAGCCCATGTCGCGGGCCATCTGCTTGGTGCCGTCGATGTACTCCTTAACCAACGGGTAGCGCCCCAGGTAGCTGTCGATAAAGCCCCGACCCTCCTCGACCGTCAACTCCGTCTGCTGCGAGATGCCAAATGCGCTGAGGCCGTAGATAATGCCAAAGTTCAGCACTTTGGCGATGCGCCGCATGTCCGGCGTCACCTGGTCCAGCGTCACGTCGTAGACCTGCGACGCGGTGGCGGCGTGGATGTCCTGGTCCTCGCGGAACGCTTCCAGCAGCCCCGGGTCCTGCGACAGGTGCGCCAGCACCCGCAGCTCGATCTGGGAGTAGTCGGCGGCGAGCAGCAGCCAGCCGGGCTGGTTCGGCAGAAAGGCAACGCGGATCTGCCGGCCGAGGTCCGTTCGGATGGGGATGTTCTGCAAGTTGGGGTCATTGGAGGAGAAGCGGCCGGTGACGGAACCGGCCTGGTTGTACGTGGTGTGGAGCCGCCCGGTCCCGGGGTTGATCAGCGTGGGCAGAGCGTCGACGTAGGTGGACTTGAGCTTGGTGAGCTGCCGGTGCTCCAGCACCGTGTCAACAAGCGGATGTACGCCGCGCAGCGCTTCCAACGCTGCGGCGTCAGTGGAGTACCCCCCGGTCTTGGTCTTCTTGGGCTTCCCCACTTCCGCCATCTCGCCGAGCTTGAGCTCCTCGAAAAGGATGTCGCCCAACTGCTTGGGAGAACCGAGGTTGAATCGGTGGCCCAGCGTCTCGTAGGCGTCCACCTCCAGCTGCGCAACGCGCTGCCCCAGGGCGTCGGCCATTTGGTGCATCATGTCGACCTGCAGCGAGATGCCCGTGACCTGCATGTCAACGACGATGGGCAGCAGCGCCACTTCTATGAGCTTGAAGTAGTCAAGCATTCCCTGGGTGCGCAGCCGCTCGTCCAGCATCACCCACAGGCGATAGGTCATATCGGCATCGGCGGAGGCGTAGGGCGCGGCCTGGTCGACGGGCACGCGGTCCATGGTCGTCTGCGCGCGGCCGGAGCCGATGAGGTCGCTGATGGGCGTCATCTCGATGCCCAGCAGGTCCAGCGACATGTTCTTGAGGCCGATGGCCTTGTGGCCGAGCAGGTGCGCCGCCAGCATGGTGTCAAATGCGAAGCCCTGCATACGGACGCCGTGGTGGGCCAGTACCGTGAGGTCATAGTTGCCGTTGTGCGCGGCCTTCGGCAGATCCGGGTCCTCCAGAACGGGACGGAGCGCCTCCAAGACCTGCTCCTGCGATAGTTGTCCCTCTTCCGTGTGGCCGACGGGCACGTACCAGGCGACGCCGGGGGCGGTGGCGAACGACAGGCCGACGAGGTTGGAGCGCATCGGCTGGACGCCCTTGACGTCGAGGCCGTCGGGCGCTGTCTCCGTGTCGAACGCGAAACCGTCCGACGCTGCAAGCGCGTTCACGAGATCGTCCAGCGCGGCGGCGTCCCGCACGGTGCGGTAGTCGGTCTCGACGGCAGGCTCGGCCTGGGGGCTATCGGCGGACTGCGACTCAACGGGGCCGTCGGACTCGCCGCCGGGGATGCGGTTGATGGTGCTGAAGAATTCCAGGTCTTTCAGCACGTCGATCACCTCGGCGCGGTTATAGGTGCCCCACCTCGCCTCATCCAGGTCAAGGGAGACCGGGGCATCCCGGACGATGGTGACGAGGGTGCGCCCCTGGAACACGCGGTCGTGATGCTCCGCAAAGAGGGCCGACTGCCTCGCCGGCAACTCGTCCAGGTGGTCGTAGATGCCGGGGATGTCGCCGAAGTCCAGCAGGAGCTTGGAGGCTGTCTTGGGGCCGACGCCGGGCACGCCGGGGATGTTGTCTGAGGTGTCGCCGCAGATTGCTTTGTAGTCGATGACTTGGCCGGGGGTGAGGCCGCCATAGCGCTCGCGCACCTCGGGCTCGCCGTACAGGGTCTGCTTGGCCGTGGAGTACTGCAGCAGGACGCGCACCCGCGGGCCCACAAGCTGCAGGGTGTCCGTGTCGCCGGTGATGATGACGGTGTCGAGGCCCTTGTCCGCCGCCTGCGCGGATAGCGTGCCGAGGAGGTCGTCAGCCTCGTAACGGTCCATCTCCATGATGGGGACTCGAAGAGCCTCCATGAGACGGCGGATGTGCGGAAACTGATTGCTCAGTTCTTGGGGCATGCTTGGGCGTTGAGCCTTGTAGTCCTTGAAGAGGTCGTGCCGGAACGTTGGCGTGGGGTAGTCAAAGGTCAGAATGAGGTGCGTCGGGCGCAGAGTCTCAATGGCGCGAAGGAGCATCTGCGTGAAGCCGTAGACGCCGCGGACCTCCTCGCCGGTGCGACGCAGGGTGAGCGGGTTCTGGATGGCATGGAAGGCCCGATGGACCATGGCGTGGCCGTCCAGAAGCACCAGGAGCGGCGAGTCCTCCACGCCGAGTGTCGCTTGCTGCTCGCTGGTCATGGCGCCCCCTCAACCGAAGTGATGGGGTCATTATACAGCGCGGCGACGATGCATTCGGTCTAGGTGTCAACCTTCCCATGTGCCCAAGTCAACAACTCTTCCGTTTCTTCCCAGCCGATGCAAGCGTCGGTGATGGACACACCGTACTTGAGTGAGGAAAGGTCTGCCGTCACCTTTTGGTTACCCGGGTTCAGGTGACTCTCCAACATGAAACCGATTATGTCGGTTTCGCCGCCGAGCCGCTGTTCCACGGCGTCGCTGAAGGCAAGGCTTTGCTTGGAGAACTCCTTGTTCGAGTTGCCGTGGCTGCAGTCCACCAGCACGCGTGTCGGAACCCCCGCAGCCTCCAAGCGCTGGTGCGCTGAGGTGATGGCGTCCGAGCCGAAGTTGCTTCCTGAGTTGCCGCCACGGAGGACCAGGTGACCCAGAGGGTTGCCCCTGGTCTGCACGATGCACGTCCGGCCCTCGTGATCAATTCCCAGAAAAGCATGGGGAGAGCGGGCAGAGACCATAGCATCGACGGCGGGCTGGACTGCGCCTTCGGTGGAGTTCTTGAACCCTATGGGCATACTGAGGCCGCTGGCCATCTGGCGGTGGGTCTGGCTCTCAACAGTACGCGCGCCAATGCAGGCCCAAGTGATGAACTCAGCCAGGTATTGGGGGACCACCGGGTCCAGGAACTCGGTGGCGGCGAATATGCCAATCTCATTGAGCTTGAAGAGGAGCGCGCGGGCGCGCGTGATGCCCGTATTGATGTCGAAGCTGTCGTCCAGACCGGGATCGTAGATGAAGCCCTTCCATCCGACAGTGGTACGGGGCTTCTCGAAGTACACTCGCATGACGATGAAAAGCTTGTCGTTGAGCTTCTCGGCCAGCGCGGCAAGACGGCCGGCGTATTCCAGCGCTGCAGCTTCGTCATGGATGGAGCAGGGCCCTACGATGACCAACAGGCGTTTGTCCGTGCCGTTCAGGATAGCCTCTATCTGTGAGCGGCCCCAAACGACATGGTCTGCGGTCTCCTCTGTAATGGGGACCTGCGCGTCCAAGTCGTTGGGGCTGATCAGCGGCGCGGTGCCGACTACGTTGAGGTCTTCCACTTTGGTTTTCTGCATATCCTCACATCCCTTTCTGGACCTGCTCAAATGCCAACGCATCTCCCGGAGCAGAACGGGGGCCAACAAAAAACCCGCCGGCGTCTGCTGGGCGGGGAAAGTGTCAACTGCTTACGCTGTCCTGATTGTCACACAGCAATTCCCCGACCGACATATGTGCCGGTAAAGAAATAACCATAGCGATAGGACAGGGTAATGCTCATACGCAGTCTATCCTACAGGAACATTCAAGCTTGTCAATAGGCAAGCTGAATAATGCCCACTGGGACGGTCGGCCCCTGAGGGGTCAAGTCGCTCATTTGTGCTCGTAATCGGCCCGCATCATCGCGCCGTTACGGCGGGGCCCCGTAGCCATGAGGCCCCGCCGGGAGGCGCTACGCTGCCTTGGTGGGACTGCCTTCGAGGCTGTCAAGCCCGCGGCGAACGCTATTCAGCACGGTGGAGAGATGCATCTCCAGGTGGTAGAGCGTCTCCTGGGCGTACTGGTTCGCTTCTTCGAATCGCTGGTCGGCGAAGGACTGGGCGTCCTGCATCAGGCGGTGCGCCTTCTTCTGGGCGTCCATCACAATGCCGTCAGCCTGCTCCTGTGCCTCCGCAAGCATGTCCTCTGACCTCTTGTGGGCCTGCGACATGATCTCGCTATCGTGAACTTTGTTGCGTCCCTCTTCCTCTGCGGAGCTCTTGATGCGTCGCGCGTCCAGCAGCGACTGGTTGATGATGGCCTCACGCCGCGCCATCAGCTCCTCGGCTTCGACGATGTCCCGGGGTACGCCCAAGCGCATCTGGTCGACCAGTTCCAGAAGCTTGTCCTGCTCGATCATGATCTTGCGGGTGCCCGGGAACTTGCCGCTGGCCGTGGCTATTGACTCCAACTTGTCTACCAGATTCAACAGGTCCATTGCGCCTCCTTTATCTACTGCCTCTCTTAGGCCTGATTATTCAGCTTGGCCCTCAGCGCCTCTCCCACGTGCGCGGGCACGAAGTTGGAGACGTCTGCGCCAAGCGCGGCTACCTCTTTTATCCTCGACGAACTGAGGAACTGCCACTCGATGTTGGCCATCAGGAACATGGTTTCGATGCTTGGAGCGAGCGTCTTGTTCATCAACGCCATGTCGAACTCGTGGTCGAAGTCCGCGCCCGCACGCAAGCCGCGCAGCATCACAGATGCGTTGATGGACTCTGCGTAGGAGACGACAAGCCCGCTGAACGTGACAGCCTCAGCGTTGGCCACGCCTTCCACCGCCTTCTGGCACAGGCCAAGGCGCTCCTCCGTCGAGAACATCACGGACTTGAGCGAGCCAGCGTAGACAGCGACGATCACCTTATCGAAGCGGGCGGCCGCCCGCTTGACCACGTCCATGTGGCCGTTGGTGATCGGGTCAAAGGTGCCCGGATACAGCGCGACCGTCATGCGGCTTCCCCCCAGTGGTAAAGCGTCACCATGGTCTCACCGTATCGCCGTTGCTTGATGCACCGCAGGCCATCTACTTCCATTGGAAGGTCTTGATGGCGAGAGTGCTCCACGGCAATCACGCTGCCGTCGTCCGTCAGGCATGACTCGCCGATGCGCTCCAGCAGCGCCTCAAGCTTCTTATAGGAGTAGGGAGGGTCCATGAGGATGACGTTGTAGGGGCCCTCCAGCAGTTCAGGCGCACGCTCGGCCTGGTTGCGATGAACACGCCCTTGATTTGCGTAATCGAGTAACCGGAGAGTGCCTTTGATGGCAGCGCACTGACGGGCATCGCGCTCCAGGAAGTCGACCCACCCGGCGCCGCGACTGAGGGCCTCGACGCCCAGGGCGCCTGTGCCGGAGAAGAGATCGAGGACACGCGCTCCGCCGAGGTATGGCTCAAGCATGGAGAAAATGGCGGACCGCACGACATTGGACGTAGGACGAGTGCGAGCCCCACCAGGGGACGACAATGCTCGGCCTTTGGCGTTCCCGCCAATGATGCGAAGGGCCACGTATCTTTCCTCCAGGCAGCCGCTGGACGGACTTGAGCAGCCCGTTGCCCTGTACGGCTCGCTTGGGTCTCCAGTAGCCCGCCCCGTGTACTGTTGGACGAGCCCAATCAGGCGGCCAGTCTACCACCAGCTAATGCTATTGTAAACCCTCTCTTGGAAAACCGGCCACAAACCCCCTTGACAACATATGGTGATTCAAATATGCTGTGTTACCTGTAGAACTATGTCTTTATTGAAACCGGATGTTAGCAAGACTCTCGGTTCCGCCCTCAAGGTCTGTCTCCATTTAGTCTCATTGTAGGACCAATCACTGTCCAATCCTCATGGCGTCGCCAGATTTGCATGAAGGAGCGCGTGCTGCATGACCCTAGCCACACCGTCCCGCCAGATAACTCCGACTGCCTCCAAGTCCTTCGCCAACATTTCCCGAGTCGTAGACGTCCCCAACCTGATTCAGACACAGATCGATTCGTTCAACTGGTTCAAGACAGAGGGCATCGCCGAACTACTCAAGGAAGTCTCGCCCATTGACGACTTCACCGGCAACCGGTTTGACTTGACGTTCCTGGACCACTCGTTTCGGGACCCCAAGTATGATATGAAGGTCTGCCGGGAGAAGGAGATCACTTACTGCGCGCCCCTCTATGTGACCGCGCAACTGACGGTGAAGGAGACCGGGGAGATCAAGGAACAGGAGATCTTCTTCGGCGACATCCCCATCATGACACCCCACGGGACCTTCATCATCAACGGCGCAGAGCGTGTGGTGGTGAGCCAGTTGGTGCGCTCCCCCGGCGCCTACTTTACGGTGGAAGTCGACCCCTCCACTGGCCGAGGGGTCTGCTCCACAAAGATCATCCCCTACCGCGGCGCTTGGCTTGAGTTTGAGACGGGTGCGCGAGACCTGCTGTCTGTAAAGGTGGACCGCAAGCGCAAGGCCAACGTGACTACGCTCCTGCGCGCGCTCGGGTACGTCACCGATGAGGAGATGCACGAGCTCTTCGCTGATGTGGACACAAACCCGGACCACCCGTACATCTCGGCGACTCTGGCCAAAGACCCTATCGACACGGACCGGACCGAGGGCTATCGCGAAGAGGAGTTGAAGCCGCTGTGGGAATCAGTGCGCGGCTCGGACCCCTACGACCGCACGGGCGCCGCGACGATCGCGTTGGCGCGGCTCGAGTTTTACCGTCGGCTCCGTCCCGGCGAGCCCGCCAACCTGGAGAACGCCAACAATCTGCTGGACAGCCTGTTCTTCAACCCGCGACGCTATGACCTCGGCAAGGTGGGCCGCTACAAGCTCAACCGCCGCCTGGGACTGCCCGCGGACCGCGAGCAGCGCGTGCTGTCACGAGAGGACCTGGTGGCCGTCATCAAGGAGATGGTGCGCATTTCCAATGGCCAGGGCCGCGCTGACGACATCGATCACCTAGGCAGCCGGCGAGTCCGCGCAGTGGGCGAGCTGATCCAGAACCAGCTGCGTGTCGGGATCCTGCGCATGGAGCGCGTCATCAAGGAACGCATGACCATCATCGAGCCGGAAAATGTGACGCCCGCGGCATTGGTGAACATCCGGCCCGTCGTCGCAGCGGTGCGCGAGTTCTTCGGAGGCTCTCAGCTCTCCCAGTTTATGGACCAGACAAACCCCCTTGCTGAGTTGACGCACAAGCGGAGGCTCTCAGCGCTGGGCCCGGGCGGGCTATCGCGTGAGCGCGCGGGTTTCGAAGTCCGCGACGTCCACAACTCGCACTACGGCCGGATCTGTCCCATTGAGACACCGGAAGGGCCGAACATTGGCCTGTTGGGTTCATTGGCCACTTACGGACACATCAATGAGTTCGGTTTCATTGAGACTCCGTACCGCGCAGTGTTTAAGCAACTGCTTTCCACGGACCCGGACCTAATAGGGCGGACGCTGTGGGAGGACATGAAGAGCGCCGAGGGCAAGAACATGGTCAAGGCAGGCAAGGCGCTTACGAAGAGGCAGTGGGAAACGCTGCAACAGCAGCCTGAAAGGCCGGTCCTGGTGCGCCCCTTCGTCACGATGCGGTCCGAGGACATCAAGCTAATGCCCGCCGACGACGAGGAGGTCCACGTCATTGCGCAGGCGAACATTCCCGTGGACAACAAGGGTCAGTTCATCCCGGACAAGGTTGAGACGCGAACAAACGCTCTCCCCGTCATTCAGCCGATTGAGGAGCTGGACCTGATGGACGTGTCCCCTATGCAGATCGTCAGCGTGTCCACGTCCCTCATTCCGTTCCTTGAGCACGACGATGCCAACAGGGCTCTCATGGGCTCCAACATGCAACGACAGGCTGTGCCCCTGTTGAAGCCGGAGGCGCCCCTGGTGGGCACCGGCATGGAACGGCGTGTGGCCCTGGACAGCGGGCAGGTGGTTCTGTCCGAAACAGAGGGCGTTGTCACCGGCGTCAGCGGGAATGAGGTCATCGTCCGCGACAAAGACGGCAACGACGTCATCTACCACCTTGTCAAGTTCCTGCGAAGCAACCAGAGCACCTGTGTCAACCAGCGGCCGGTGGTGACAATGGGCCAGCGTGTGCGGGTCGGAGACCCGCTGGCGGACTCGTCATCCACCGACCAGGGTGACCTGGCGCTCGGGCACAATGTGTTGGTGGCCTTCATGAGCTGGGAGGGCTACAACTTTGAGGACGCCATCATCATCAGCGAGTCCCTAGTGCAGGACGACAAGTTCACGTCGATCCACATCGAAAAGTACGAGTGTGAGGCCCGGCAGACCAAGCTGGGTGATGAGGACATCACCCGCGACATCCCCAACGTCGGCGAAGAGGCCCTCCGCGACCTCGACGAAGAGGGGGTCATCCGTGTTGGCGCAGAGGTGAGCCCTGGCGACATCCTTGTCGGCAAGATTACGCCAAAGGGTGAAACCGAGCTGACGGCCGAGGAGAAGCTGCTGCGGGCCATCTTCGGTGAGAAGGCAAGGGACGTGAAGGACACCTCCCTCCGCGTGCCCCACGGCGAGCGCGGCAAGGTCATCGACGTCCGCGTTTCAGACCGCAACAGCCGGGAGGAACTTTCGCCGGGCGTGAACCGGATGGTGCGCGTCTGGATTGCCCAGACTCGTAAGCTCACGGTGGGAGACAAGATGGCGGGACGCCACGGCAACAAGGGCGTTATCTCCCGCGTGCTCCCCGTGGAGGACATGCCTTACCTGGACAACGGTACGCCGGGGCAGATCATCCTGAACCCCATCGGCGTGCCCTCCCGGATGAACTTAGGCCAAGTGCTTGAGACGCACTTGGGCTGGGTCGCCAACTTCCTGGGCTTCCGTGCCGTCAGTCCCGTGTTCGACGGCGCGACCGACACCGCCATTGAGGATGGTCTGGGCCGCGTGTGGCTCATCCAGACCTCCGGCGGCGTCGACTGGCACGACCCCGAGACGCCTGCGGTTATGTGGGACCACGTCTACGAGTGGATACGGGACCGTGGCTACGACCCCGACCGTCTCTTTGACGAGAAGGTCCAGGGTGAGGCCCGCAGGGTCTGCCTGGAGCTCTGGCTCAAGGAGGAGGCGGGGATCGACGCATCAAACCTGGAATACGCCGAGATGCAGCGCGAGGCGCAACGACTGAACCGCGAACGGAATTTGGCGCCGCCCATCCTCGGCAAGATGCTGCTACGCGACGGACGTACCGGCGAGCAGTTCGCACAGCCGGTCACCGTGGGCTACATCTACATGATGAAGCTCATCCACCTTGTGGAAGACAAGATCCACGCGCGCTCGACTGGCCCGTACTCGCTCATCACCCAGCAGCCTCTCGGCGGCAAGGCACAGTTCGGCGGACAGCGATTCGGCGAGATGGAGGTCTGGGCGCTGGAAGCATACAGCTTCGCGTACAACCTTCAGGAGATGCTCACGGTCAAGTCTGACGACGTGGTGGGCCGCCAGAAGACCTACGAAGCCATCGTAAAGGGCGAGGACGTCATCCACCCCGGCATTCCGGAATCGTTCCAGGTGCTCCTGAAGGAAATGCAGGCGCTGGGCCTGTCAATGGAGCTCCTCAGCGACGAGGAAGGCGCGTTCGACCTCGACGAGCCGCTGGCCCACCCGCCACTCGGGGACGTTTTGAGCGACGAGATCGATGACGATGACATTGCGGCGATTGTGGCCGAACTGCAGGCGCCCGCCCTCGAACCGACAGACACGGCGGAGGTGAGCGAGCCGGAGGTCTGGGACGACGGCGAGCAAGAGAACCAGAACCCTTAGCGGAGCGGCTATCCCCTGAAGCGCCCCGCACCTAATTTGGACGTCACAGTGAAGGGAGAGTGAGCGAATGGCACAGAGCGGCGCGGAATTCAACGCCATTCGGATTTCCTTGGCATCCCCGGAACAGATTCGGGCGTGGTCCTACGGTGAGGTGACCAAGCCCGAAACTATCAACTACCGCACGTTGCGCCCTGAACGGGACGGACTCTTCTGCGAGCGCATCTTCGGTCCGACGAAGGACTGGGAATGCGCCTGCGGCAAGTACAAGAAGATCCGCTTCAAGGGCATCAAGTGTGAGCGCTGCGGCGTGGAAGTTACCCGCGCCAAGGTGCGGCGAGAGCGCATGGGCAACATCGAGCTCGCCGCGCCGGTGGCGCACATCTGGTTCTCCAAGGGCATCCCCAGCCGCCTGGGGCTGCTCCTGGACCTGTCCCCCCGAAACCTTGAGCGCGTGCTCTACTTCGCGCAGTACATCATCACCGAAGTCGACACTGCCGGCCGCGATATGGCCATCCAGGAACTCGATGAACAGCTGGAGCAGAACCTGCAGTTGCTGGATGAACGCCACCAGGAAAAGGTGCGCCAAGTTCGCGAGCAGGCCGAAGCCGATCGCTCGGCGGCGCTGGCGCCATTCGAGGAACAGGACATGGCGCTTGCTGCCCGGGAAGCAGACCTCGCCTCCCGCGAGGCTGATCTCGCCACGCGAGAAGGCGGGCTGCCGGAGGTCACAGACGCCGACGACACGGCAGCGGCGGAGAGGTCGGAATTAGCTGAGCTTCGAACTGCCATCGAGTCAGAGCGTGAAGCACTGGAAACCGAGAAGACCGCGTTGGAAGAGCAGAAGTCCATTGCATCCGAGGCGGTCAACGTCTGGCTCGTCGAGCAGGAGACCACCCTGGTCAAGAGTCACTCAGACCAGCGCGAGATGCTGGATGAAGAGACGCAGACCCAGCTGGACGACTTGAATGAACTTCACCCCATGAAGCTGCTGTTGGAAGCCCGGCAGCGCGAGCTCTCCGACAAGTACTCACACCTCTTCAAGTCCGGCATGGGCGCGGAAGCCATCCTGGCAATCCTGAAGAACATCGACCTGGAACACGAGCGAGAGATGCTCACCCATGAGATGCGCTCAACCTCCGGCCAGCGGCGCAAGAAGGCAGTGAAGCGGCTGCGGCTGGTGGAAGCCTTTCGCAAGAGCGGCAACCACCCGGAGTGGATGGTCATGACCGCCCTGCCTGTACTGCCGCCCGACCTGCGCCCAATGGTGCAGCTGGACGGCGGGCGTTTCGCCACCAGCGACCTCAACGACTTGTACCGGCGCGTCATCAACCGCAACAACCGGCTCAAGAGGCTGCTTGAGTTGGAGGCGCCGGAGATCATCATTCGCAACGAGAAGCGAATGTTGCAGGAAGCCGTGGATGCGCTCATCGACAACGGACGGCGCGGCCGCGCCATTTCCGGCAGCCACAATCACCGTCTGAAGTCACTGTCGGACCTCCTGCGGGGCAAGCAGGGGAGGTTCCGTCAGAACCTCCTGGGCAAGCGCGTCGACTACTCCGGGCGCTCCGTAATCGTCGTCGGCCCAACGCTGCAGTTGTACCAGTGCGGCCTGCCAAAGCGGATGGCGCTGGAGCTTTTCAAGCCATTTGTCATGCACCGATTGGTGGTGCAGGGGTTGGCGCACAACATCAAGAGCGCTAAGCGGGCCGTGGAGCGAGTGCGCCCCGAGGTCTGGGACGTGCTGGAAGAGGTCATCAAGGACCGGCCGGTGTTGATGAACCGTGCCCCCACGTTGCACCGTCTGGGCATCCAGGCGTTCATGCCCGTCCTCATTGAAGGAAGCGCCCCGCAGTTGCACCCGTTGGTATGCACCGCCTTCAACGCGGACTTTGACGGCGACCAGATGGCCATCCACGTCCCGCTTTCCCGCCGCGCAGTGCAGGAGGCGCGGCGCGTGATGCTGAGCATCTACAACATGCTCTCCCCGGCATCCGGCGAGCCGGTGGTCGCTCCGACGCTGGACATCGTGCTTGGGTGCTACTACCTGACCATGGAAAACGTCAATGCTCCTGGCGCCGGCAAGAAGTTCTCCTCTGGCGAAGAAGCTGAGATGGCGCACGAGATGGGGTTAGTGAACATCCAAGCCCCGGTGCAGATCTTACAGGGCAGCAACGGCCACGGCGCCTCGTGGATCGAGACTACCGTCGGGCGCCTGATTTTCCGCGACTTGCTGCCGGACTCCGTCGCCGAGGACCCCTCCAAGTGGAACAAGCTCATGGACAAGGGCGCCCTCAAGACATTGGTGTCGGACGCCTATCGGATTCTAGGCAACGAAGAGACGGCGGACATGCTGGACAAAATCAAGAACGCCGGCTTCCACTACGCCACCGTGTCCGGCATCACCATTGGAATCTCCGACCTGGAGGTGCCCGAACAGAAGTCCGGCGTCCTCGCCAGCGCGGAAGGACAGATCCAGCAGTTGGAAGAGCAGTTCCAGATGGGTCTGATCACGGAACGCGAGCGCTACGACCAGACCATCCGCATTTGGACGGACGCCAGTGACGAGGTGACCAGCCTCATCGAAAAGGCTCTGCCCTCGTACGGCGGCGTCTACCTGATGGCCACTTCCGGCGCGAAGGGAAACATCAGCCAGATCAAGCAGATGGCGGGGATGCGGGGCCTCATGTCGGACCCCAAGGGCTTCCTGATCCCGCTCCCCGTGAAGTCGAGCTTCCGCGAAGGCCTCAGCGTGCTGGAGTACTTCATCTCTACGCACGGCGCCAGAAAGGGACTGGCAGACACCGCGTTGCGGACTGCTGACAGCGGCTATCTGACGCGCCGCATGATTGACGTGGCACAGGATGTCATCATTCTCTCTGAAGATTGCGAGACGATGGCAGGCATCTGGGTCCGCCACGACTACGAGAAGGAGCGCAACAACTCAATTGCCAGCTTCGCCGAGAGACTTGTCGGCCGGGTGGTGTGCTCGCCAATCGCCGACCCCAACACAGGCGAGGTGCTGGTAGACAGGGACGAGATCATCAGCGCGGAAATGGCCAAGGATCTCTGGGAGGCCGGCGTGACCGAGGCTTACGTGCGGTCACCCCTGGCATGTGAGGCCGCGCGCGGCATCTGCCGCATGTGCTACGGCGTCATGCCCGCCACCGGCAAGATGGTCAACCTTGGCGACGCCGCTGGCATCATTGCCGCCCAGAGTATTGGCGAGCCGGGCACGCAGTTGACTATGCGCACATTCCACACGGGCGGTATCGCGGGCGTCGACATCACGAGCGGCATTCCGCGGGTTGAGGAGCTCTTTGAGGCGCGGGTGCCCAAGAACCACGCGATTCTCTCGCAAATCGACGGCACTGCTGAGGTCATAGACTCGCCGGAAGGCAAGCACATCCGTGTCGTGAGCACAGAGGAATACCGGGAAGAGTACCCGGTCGAGGACAACTACACCGTCGTTGTGCAGTCAGGCGACGTGGTGGAGCCCGGCGCGGCGCTGGCCCAGGCGACCGCAGCCGAAGGCGCCGCGCCGGAAGATGAAGACCTTCAACCAGTCGTCGCTCGGATGCCCGGCACCGTGTCCGTCAGCGACGGCAAGGTGACGGTGGCTTGGGAAGAGCAGGAAGAGCGCACCTACCTGGCGCCCCTGACCGCTCACGTCGTAGTCAGGACTGGCGACCCGGTAAAGGCGGGCCAGGAGCTTACCGCCGGCCAGAAGAACCCGCACGACATCCTGCTTATCCAGGGCCGCGACGCAGTGCACGATTACATCATTGAAGAGGTCCAAAAGGTCTACCGGTTCCAGGGCGTGAGCATGCACGACAAGCACATCGAGATCGTGATCCGGCAAATGATGCGGAAGGTGCGGGTCGACCACCAGGGCGACACTGAGCTGCTGCCGGGCGAGCCGGTGGACCGCGCCATCTTTGACGAAGCCAATCGCCGCGTGCTGGCTGAAGGCGGCGAACCCGCTCGCGCCACCCCGATGCTGCTCGGTATCACCAGAGCGTCGCTGGGAACGGAGAGCTTCCTTGCGGCAGCTTCCTTCCAGGAGACCACCCGCGTGCTCACTGAGGCTGCTATCTCCGGTTCCGTCGACCACCTGGCCGGCCTCAAGGAGAACGTGATCATTGGGCGACTCATCCCGGCGCGCATGGACATGACGGAAGAAGGCCGGGAGCGCCTCGGAATAGTGGCGGAAGAGGAAGCGGCCCGCGAAATGGCCGCTCGGCTTGCCCTCGAAGACGCGCAGCATGACGCCGAGCTGGAAGAGTTCTCCGCGTTAATGGCAATGGACCCGGTGGACGCCACCTTTAACGACGACTAGCATGGCCTCGGTCAACTCCACAATCGGTTCGTGAGGAAACCCGCCCACGGCGCAATGCCGTGGGCGGGCGTATGCGCCGCAAGCATCGCGGCCGGACAACGGAGGGCACGTGCCTATCGTCTACATTGCAGGCGACGCGCCGGGAGTCGGTGTCACTGCAGCTGCCACGGGACTTGCATCTCACCTCGGTGGCGTGGTGACTCTCGCCAAGGCCGCCTCCTTCCGTTCTCCTGACCCGGACGCCGCCTTTCACCGAGCGCTGCTTCCCCACGCCTCAGCCCCGGCAAGCTGGCCTGTTTCGCTCGAATCCGCCGATGACGTGGCTCGCTCGGTCACGCAGTTTGCGGGCGCTCCGGTGGCGGACGGCCTTGTCATTGTGGAGGGAGTAAGCGGGGCGGACAGCGCGTCAGATAGCCTGCGCGCAGATGTTGCCATAGCGGACGCGCTCAACGCGCGAGTAGTGCTCGTGAGCAGCCCGGCGTCGGCGCAGCCGGCGAGGGCCGCCGAAGCCTACGGTGACAGGCTTGCCGGTGTGATCATCAACCACGTCCCGGTTCACGGGACGCACACGGCCCGGGCAGAGACCTCCACGGCTTTCGAGGAGCAAGGTGTTCCTGTCCTCGGCCTCGTGCCTGAGGACCGGCGCATGTTGGCGCCAACAGTGCGCAACGTCGCAGAGCACCTCGGCGCACACTGCATCAATCACGGCGACCTCGAAGATCCGGATGTGGCATTGGACGCGCTCGTGGAGCACTTCATGCTGGGTGGCCTCTTCCTCGACACCGGCGTCTATGTCTTTGGCAGGCGCGAGGAGAAGGCGGTGATCGTAAGGGGCGACCGGCCGGACCTGCAGATGGCCGCGCTGGAGACGTCGACGGTGTGCCTGGTGCTGACCGAGGGCCGGCTGCCCGTGCAATACATCGTCCACCACGCCGATCTCAACCAGGTCCCAATGCTGCTCGTAGGCCGTCCCACGTTGGAGACAATGGAGGCTCTGCACAATGTCGGGGAGCGGGCCACCGTCCACAGCGCCCACAAGGCGCGGCGCTTTGGTCAGCTGCTCTCGGCGCATTGCGACCTCTCGCAGCTGACGGCGGCGTCGGCGGCCTAGTTACCCCTGCTGCGGCTCACGGATGCAGCCCGTGATGTGGTCGTTGACCATGCCCGCAGCTTGCATGAAGGCATAGCAGATCACCGCCCCCGCGAACTTGACCCCCCGCCGTTTCAGGTCCGCCGCCATTGCGTCCGACTCATCTGATCGCGCAGGGGTGTTCTCCCACGTGAGCGCTCCTTGCCTGCGCAGCGTTCGGCGCCCGGTGAATCCCCAGATATAGGCATCGAACGTACCAAACTCCGCCTGAACTTCAAGAAAGCGCTTGGTGTTGTTGATGAATGCGTCTATCTTGAGTCGGTTGCGCACGATGCCGGGATTGGCCAGGAGCCGCTCCCGGTGGGCGTCGGTATAGGCAGCTATTTTGTCCGCGTCGAAACCATCGAAGGCGGCACGGTAGGCCTCGCGCTTGTGCAGGATGGTGCGCCAGGAGAGGCCCGCCTGCGCGCCGTCGAGCAGAAGGAACTCGAGAAGCTTCCTGTCGTCATGGAGGGGGACGCCCCACTCCTCGTCGTGGTAACGCATCATGAGCGGGTCGTCCGGTCCGCCAAAGCAGCGAACGACCCGCTCATCACCGGATTGTGTCATTGGGGAAGCGCTATTCCAAGGTGGCTTCGACGCTAAGCTCGACGTTGCCCTTGAGCGCCTGAGAAATTGGGCACCCGTCCTTGGCGGCCTCCGCAGTCTCCTGGAATGCCGATGCCTCGATGCCGTCAACCTGGCCACTGACCTTGAGTGCACTGGACACCACCTTGAAGCCCGCGTCCACACGGTCGAAGGTGACGGTAGCGCTGACTTCAAGCTTAGTGGGTGGGGTGCCGTTGAGGTTGAGCATGTGGGAAAAGGCCATTGCGTAGCAGCTCGCGTGGGCTGCGGCCACTAGCTCCTCCGGGCTCGTCTTGCCCTCAGGCCCTTCCGTGCGCGACGCCCATGTGACCGGCAGACCATTGACGGCGCTGCTGGTGACCTGATTGATTGTGCCGTTGCCCTCAGCCAAGTTGCCGTTCCAGGTTACTTGTGCCTCTCTGACCGCTGCCATAAGTGAATCCTCCGTATGCTATTGCTGCTTGTTGACTCGGCGATGTGCACCGCACACGCCCACAGTTCGACCGCGGATTGCATTTGCGGGGCTATGCCAACGTCATTATACCGCACCCGCAGCAACGCGAAAGCCAAGGAAACCCGCCGGCGGGTTCCTGTTGCATTTTGCGGGGCAGCGCTACACCGCCCGCGCGCCGCTCTCTACTTTGCCATGCGGCCGGGGGCCTATCCCCTGCCCTGCTTTTCCGCGCCTCCTCGTAGCTGCGGGGGCTTCGGAATTGTTTTCAGATATCAATTCGTAGCTGTTAAGGATGTCCACAGCTACGAAAACGCACCCTCTATCTGGGAAACAATTCGTATCTGTAGCGGGCGGAAACGCGCGCCGGTTGGGGACTGTGCCGGCGCACTCTGTGCGTCCTGCTTTCGTCGTTCATGGCGAGAGGGTAGCGAGGGGGCTGGGCCGGGCGCAAGGGGGCCGTGTCATAGTGCGGTGGGGGTGGGAGCCAGAGTTGGGGCGTGGTTCGACAGGCTCACCACGAACGGGGCGGGGCTCAGGGCGAACGGGGAGGGGTTTTGTCCGTGGCAAGCCTGTCAGCGGCGCCAGCAGGCGGCGCCAACAATTGCCGATTTGTGGAAAGCGGAGTCCACCACTTAGAAGCAATCGCACGCGTTGGGATGTATGCTTATCCCGCAAGCAGTCACCACTGTGATCGAGGCGAGTTTCATGGCTGCCGACAGGAACACAGAAACCCTGCGCCGTATCGCCATTGTTGGTGGAGGGATTTCCGGGCTTGGGGCCGCATGGGCGCTGAACCGCCATCCAGACCGGTTTGATTTCCGGCTATTTGAGGCACAGGGCAGGGTTGGCGGCAACGCTGTCACGGTTGATATGCCCCAGGATGACGGCAGCTCAATCCCCTTTGACATTTCCGTCACCGCTCTTATTCCTTCGGTGTATCAGCACGTCCTCTTGTTGATGAAGCAATTCGACATCGAGATGGTCGACACCAGATTCAGCTACAGTGTGAAGTACCGCGGCCGCATCTACGCGCATGACTTTGACTCCGACATCAGGACCCAGTTGCAATTGGAGATAGCCAAGTTTCAGCGAGTGCTGAGGCGCCTGCGCAGGTTTGCCCCGCTGACCCACGCCAAGTCGAGGCTTGTAAACGCCCTCAATCCGTTCAATTACATCAGCATGGGGACGGTACTGAATCTGGCAGGATTCTCCGGGGACTTCAGGTACAAGATTCTGAAGCCCATGTTCGTCAACTTCCTGATGGCGACCAACGTGTTCGACATGCCTGCATCCCTGTTTGCGAGGTATCTCGAGTTCTTTGACATCGAAACCGCTACGCCCATGCAAACATGGGACCAGGGCACACGGCGCATCTACGAGAACCTGTCAGCCGGTTTCCAGGACAAGATCTATCTCAACCGCCCGGTCCAAAAGGTGTATCGAGAGAGGGCCGGCGTAGTGGTTGAGGACGAGGACGGAGTGCAGGAAAGGTTCGACGAGGTTATCTTCGCGTGCAATGCGAACCAGACGCTCATGGTCCTCGATAGCCCCACACTGCTGGAACGCTACATCCTCTCCTCGGTTCGCTACGAAAGCGAGTTGCACAACCACACTATCGTGCACTCGGACCCCTCTGTGCTGCCGGACAATGAAGCGCGGCCGTTGCAGATGCGGAGCAATCACATCGAGCAATACGGCGCCAGGCCGGACAACTACGAAATCACGTACATCATGCACAACCAGCAGCCATGGGCCAACAGGTCTGACAAGCCCTGTCTGGTTACCTACAACCCCGTCAGCCAGATCGACGAAAAGAAGGTCATCGCCAGGTGGTGGTTTCAGCACATCGTGCATGACGTCCGCCATGTGGCTTGGCTCGTTCAGGTGTTTTGCTTCATTCAGGGAAAGAGGCGGACGTGGCACTGTGGCGCGCATACGCTGGTCAATAGCCAGGAAACCTGCTTCGTCAGCGGGCTCGCCACCGCCAGGCAGATGGGCGCCGACTATCCCTTTGAGGATCCCGATGCCAAACGGTGGTTTAACCATTACGGGAGCATCATGTACGGTTGGGCTTTCAAGAAAGCGAAGGGCTGAAGACCACCGTCCGCCGGCATTGGAAATTCGTTGAAAAGCATCTGCGGTCGGGCGAAAGAGGTCTGCTACGACACCGGCGAATGCTTTGGCGCGCCGCTGGAGTCCGCCTTGCAGCTCTATCTGCACCGTTGTTTGCTCTCCTCCCTTTGTCAGCGTTATACTTTTCTCCATAACAAATTTGTTTATACAGGATTGTCCATCCAGGTGATGCGGGGAGGCCCAAAGTGACGACACAATCTGCAAGGGACGTGCCGACCCGAACGCTCACATTGCCCGAAGAACTCGTCCTGATGCTCCTCAACGAGGAGAACGGCTACTTTCACCAAGTGCCGGGCTGGGCCTTGAACTGCGCCATTGTCGGCGCAGCGCTCGCGGAACTCTCCCTCCAGTCCCGCATTGATACGGATATGGACTCCCTGTTCGTGGTGAACGCGACAGCAACGGGCGACCCCATTCTGGACCCCATCCTGAGCGAAATTGCGGGCGATCCAATAAAGCGAAGCGCCCAGTATTGGGTTGAACGGCTCGCTCCCCATGCGGAGTCGACCACTGACATGACCCTGGACCGCCTGGTTAATCTCAATGTGCTTGACCACCACGATGGCGATTTCTGGACGCTGTCTCGCACCGCCTGGCAGACGGAACTGTACACCGGCTCTCGGGAAGGCACCGCGGTTGAGTTCGTCAAGACCCGCATCGGCAAGGTGATCCTGGCCGACGAGATTCCTACCCCGAGGGACGTCATCATCATCGCCCTTATCAATACCTGCGACGTCTTCCGCTTCATTCTCCCGCTCGATGATGCTGCGGAGGAGAGAATTCATCTCGTCAGCAGGATGGATCTCATCGGCCGGTCCATCGCCGCCGCGGTCTCTCACAACCTCGCGGGCCCTCTGCTCCGACACTCCGCCCTTTCGAAGAAGATCCCAACCGTCCCTCTCCGAAAGTTGCTGCTCAGTCCACACATTCGGAAAGGCAATCTTCCCGCGCTCTTTGCGGAACTTACGCAAGAGTACGGCCCGGTGTTTCAGATCAACCCGCCCTTTGTAAAACCCATGACTTTCCTGGCCGGGCCGGAAGCAAACAAATGGGTGCATCGCAGCGGCCGCATGTACCTGAGAACCAAGGACTACTTTGCCGACTTTGAGAAGGTCTATGGGGCGAACGGCGTCCTGCCTTCCCTGGACGGCGCCGATCACTTTCGGCTTCGCAAGTCCCTCTCGTCCGCCTACTCCCGCGGAAGGCTGGAAGGGCAAATAGACAATCTTTACCGCTACATCCGGGGGTTCATGGCTGACTGGAAGGTTGGAGACGCCTACCAGGCGACGCTCATGTGCCGTTCGATGGTCAATGCGCAGCTCTCGCCCCTCATGCTCAGCGTGGAATCGCAGGACCTCCTCGTGGACTTGGCGAAATACAAGGAGCGGGCGCTGCTGGTGCATATCATGAAAGCGCTCCCCAAGTTCATGCTGCAGACGCCGGGAATGCGGCGCCGGGCCAAGATCGTCGACATCCTGCTGGAACGCGTCCAGGGCATGCACACCACCGCCCAGCGGGCGGGCAGCGCACGGGACCTGGCCGACGACCTTCTCAGCCTGCATGCCAGCGAACCGCAGTTCATGCCGGAGACGAACTTGCGTTTCGCGCTTTCGGCGGCGTTGGTCGCCAGTGTCTACCTGGGCGACGCCTTCAGCTTCGCCCTCTACGCCATGGCGTCGCAGCCCGAGCTCCAACGGATGATCCAGGCCGAAGCCGACGCCCTGTTCGAAAACGGCGACCCCGACAGTGAGGACTTCACCTTGTCAGCAGTCGACGTCACGCACCGCTTCCTTATGGAGTGCCTGCGCGTGTACCCCATCGTCCCCATGTCCATCCGCAACGTGATGAATTCGTGCATGGTTGAGGGCTACGAGATTCCGGTTGGGACACGACTCTACATCGGCCAGTCGGCCGCCCACTACATGCCGGAGGTTTTCCCTGATCCCTACAAATTCGACATCGACCGCTACCTGCCGCCACGCAACGAGCACCACAACCCAGGGTACGCCCCGTTCGGGCTTGGCACGCACACGTGCCTGGGCTCCCAGTGGATGAACCTGCAACTGACCATCAACGTGCTGATGGTGGCGCACTACTTCACGCTTGGGATTGCCCCCGCCAACTACAAGCTCAAGATCAATCCAATACCGTCGTTGAAGCCGAGCAGCAAGCTGAAGTTCCGCATCGCAGAGCAGAGGCGTGAGATAAACGTCTAATGCACGATGGTATAGTCCGAACGACAGGGGCCTAGAGGGGCTTGCGGGCCAGGAAGCAGTACAACGGCGTGAAGACCCCCGCCCTGCCCCCTGCGACATAGGCGCTGGCGGTCTGGTCCAGCAGCCCGACGACGTCCGCGGACCCCTTCGGGAACATCCCCAGCGCCTCAACCAGCCTGGACATCCCAATGATCGCTTTGCGGCCCAGCGGAATCCTGCGCAGACCGTTGCCCAGCTTCCTGGCCCCTCCGGTCTCCATGGGCTTGTACCACGGCGTGGTTGGACCGTTCCCCCCTACGGCCCGGTCCTTTGCCTCCATGATTTCAAATCCCGCCGTCTCCAGGGCCCGGTCCACCTCGCCCATAGTCGCGATATCCTTGAGCGCGATGCCGTGCATCAGCTCCTTCTTGATGTCCTGGTGCCGATTGTCTTCGGGATTGAACTTGCCAGTCATGCACATTTCCTGACCCCAGAAGAGGGCCCCGGGCTTCAGGACGCGGTAGATCTCGGCGAACGCGCCCGCCTTGTCCGGCGCATGGCACGTCGATTCGATCGCGTATCCCCGGTCGAACGTGTCGTCCGCGATGGCGCCCATGTCCATGAAGCTGCACCCGAGGTAGTCAACCATGTGGTCGATCCCCGCCTCGGCGTTCAGCTGTTTCGCCTTCTCCAACTGGACTTCACTGCTGTTGACCCCGACAACCCTGACACCGGCCTCCCGGACCACACGGCGCATCGGACCGCCGATCCCGCAACCGACATCGATCACGTCCATGCCCTGGCGCAACTCCAGCTTGGCGATCATCAACCGCTGGTGCCGGGCCTTGGAGTCCTCCAGGGTCTCCCCGGGAGATAGCGGCGCGAAGTGGAGGGACTCGCCCCAACCGAACACCAGGAACTCAGTGGAAAGGTCGTAGTATTCCCTGACGGTTTCGGCGTGGTCGTAACCCGCAGGGCCGGCGTCCTCGGTAGTCGCCCTGTGCAGCCATCCGGAGAAATGCTTCACACGGCGGCGGGCGTCCGATCCCCGGTACGCGGCCTTTAGCCCGTTGGACAGTTTACGGAATTGCATGAGTCTTCTTTCTAGGATGAGTTCTGTTCCTGATCGTAGCGCCGGTGCACGGAGTCGATGGCCGTGTCAAGCTCGTCCGCCCAGCGCATGAGATTGGCCCGCAGCCGCATGTTCTGGTACGCGCCCCAGACCGTCATGGCGGGCGGCACCACCAGGATGGACACAATCAGCGCGTAGGCGATGGTGATCCCCGCCGTTACGCCGAACTGCGCGGAGGCGGCCAGCGGCGAGATCACCAGCACGCCAAGCCCCAGCGCCGTCGTCATCGCGGAGCCCAGCAGCGCGGAGCCGGTGGTCCTGAGCGTCTGGATTGCAGCCCTCTCCGGATCGCGCACCTTGCCGTACTCCTCACGGTAGCGATGGATGATGTGGATGGTGTAGTCCACCCCGATTCCTATCGACAGCGCCGTGATGATTGATGTGATGATGGTGTAGGGGATGCCCAGCAGCGCCATCGTGCCCAGCACACAGATGAGGACGAGGACGATGGGCCCCACCGCAATGATCGCCAACGCGGGTTGGCGCACCGTCATCCAGAAGAAGAGGGCCAGGACGGTGAGGGCCACGGCGACCGTCACGGTGATCGACTCCGTCTGGTTCTCGGTGATGGCGTCCGTCACGGTGACCGATATGACGGTGTTGGAGGTCACGGTGATGGCATCGTCCTCGCCTTGCCAGACCGCCTCCACCTGCTGCTGGAGCGCCTTGGTCCGGGCGGGATCGTTGGTGTAGACCGGGAACTGGAGCAACATGGCGTCGATGCCGTTCGGGTCGTCGATCAGCAGGTGACTGAGAGTTGGGTCCCGCTCTCCAAGCGTGTCCAGGAACTCCTGCATCAGCGCCGGGTCGAGTTCGACGCTTGCCGAGGCCTCCCGGAAGAGCGCGGCAAGCTCCGGGTCGTACTTGTCGCCCGGCGCTCCGCTGTCGTCGATCCAGTCTTCAACCAGCAGATGGTACGACGCCTCGATCGGGCCGGACGCGGCGCCCGGACGCGACCGTTCATCCGCAAAGGCCCTGGTGAGGTCCTGCAGGTTCAGGAGCGTGCGGGTTTCCGTCGCCTCCGCTTTCAGGAGCACGCTGGCAAATTCGGTGGAGCCGCCAACGGCCGCGTCGAGGGTCGCCATGTCCGCGTGCACGTCGCCGTTCCTAGGCAGGATGTCGCGGATGTGGAATTCGGCTTCGATCCCCCGGGCCGCGAACCCAAGCGCAACCGTCACCGCGAGCACCGCGATAATGTAAGGAGCGGGGTTGCGCGTGACGCTCCTGCCCAGCGTCTCCGCCAACCGCTCGACGCCAGGCAGCGCGGTCGAGATCGGCCTGGCCGGCGGCAGGGTGCCGCGCGCCTCCCGCCGCCGGTCGACGATCACCCTGCCCGCCGGGACCAGCGTCAGCATCACGATCAAGCTCATGCCCACGGCAAGTCCGCCGACGATGCCGAAGTCCCCGACGATTTCAATGGGTGAGAAGAGGTTCGCCAGCAGGCTCACAATCGTCGTAACGGCGGCAAGCAGCAGCGGGACCACCACGATGCGCCAGCCCGCGCGGACAGCCCCCAGGACCTGCTCGCCCGCGTTGCGCTGCTCCCTGTAGTGCGAGACGATCTGGATGGCGTAGTCCACCGTGAGGCCGATCATGATGATCGGCACCATCGTCGTGAGTGAGTTGGGAGGGCCGATGACCCCCAGCGCGTTTGGGCCGAGCCAGCCCTCCGTTCCGACGATCCAAATGACCGCTATGAAGAGTCCGCCAAGCGTGAGCAGCAGGTCGATGATGGTGCGCATGAAGAGGAGGAGCAGCGCCGCGATCAGCAGGAAGGCCAGTCCGATCAGGGGCGCCATTCCCTCCTCAGTGGCCTTGACGTATTCGTCCTCAATGACGATGAACGAGATAGTGCTCGCCTGCAGCATACCCTTGCTCGCAAGCGCAAGCTCATGGATTGTCCGCTCGGCGTCGTTGATGCGTTCGTCGCCCGTATCGCGGAGGCGGACGGTGGCGACGCTGACGGGCGTGCCGTCATCGTCGTTTCCGGTCAGGGCATCGAGGGCCAGCTGGAACTGCGGCGGAACCGCCGCCGAGTCGATCTCTGCTTGTGAAACCGACTCGAAACTCCCCACCTGCAAAATGGCTTTGTACAGCAGTGAGGGGCCAATAAGGGGGTCTGTGGCGGTCAGGAGCTCCGCCACGCCCGGTTCGACGGCAACCTGAGCGAGCAGAGCGTCCATCTGCGAGAGGCCGGCCGGGGTGATCGCGTCGCCACGGAAGAGGACCGTCGTCACGCGAGCCTCGCCGGAGTCCGAGAAGAGCCTGTCAATCTCGTCCAGCGCCTCGGCGACGGCGTTGCCCTGCGGCAGCGTGTCCGCAGTCTCCGGCGGCGGCGCCCGCCGCTCGGCGCCCATACCCAACAGGACGGTGATGATCAGGACCACGAGGACCGTCAACCACGGTCGAGCGGTGACCAGCCGGCTCAGCCAATCCAGTATCTTGCTCATCGCGTCCCTTTCTCTCTGAAATAACACCGAGGGGCGCCGGACGCCGCTCCTGGGTGGCCGTCCGAGCGTACAACTCTTCCCTCAGACCTACCGCCCTTCGGGGTCGCGGCCAATGGGCTCTCAATCCTTTGACCGTTCATTGCGCCATACTGCCGACCGTTGCCGGGAGCGGGTTCTCCGCGTCCTGCGGATCAGGGTAGAACTGCGCGCAGTACGTCCGGAACGGCATGATCTCACCGTCAGAGCGGCAGAGGCGGGGGCGTGACCGGTATTGTTTGCGGCTCCAGATGATCACGTCCTGCAGAACGTCCTTGTGCTGCATGGGCGCCAGGAACTTGCACATGACGCTGGCGCGGAACTTGACCGGAAGAAACCCCAACCCGGCGATCCAACGCTTTGGCCTCCGCAGCTCCCCCACCTGCATGATGATCCACAGGTCAATGACAGTCCCATCAACGGGCGTGGCGAGCACCCAGATTCTCAGGTCCATTCCGATAGTGAGCTCCCGGGTCTGGACGAAAGAGTAGCCCAACCCGTAGACGGTCGTGTCTGCGGACAAGTCCATTGTCAACTGTACAACCTTGGCGATTTTCCGGACGGTCCGGAAGTTGAAGCAACTCCTCAAAAGGGGTCCGTCAATCGTCAACTTGCCCACGCGTTCCACGTTGTGGTAGCCGTGGACGTAGCGCAGATGCCCCAAGTCCACGGAGTTCTCCGCCGTATCTTGGGGATGGCCCGGAAATCTGGTTTTCCAGAACTCCAGGCCGCTCCAACCGGTCTGGTCAAGCGCATCTTCAGGCAAGCGCCATTGCGGCTCTCGTCCGCCTATGCCCCACCATGCGAAGACAAGTCCCGCCTCCTCGTGCGTCTCATATACCCGTAGCTTCGCCGTCCGGGGTGGGTCGGCGTAGGGTGTGGCGACGCACTGGCCGGTTGCATCGTACTCGTAGCCGTGGAAGGGGCACACGAGCCGGCCGGCCCGCACGCAGCCTCCCGCGGCCGGGCCCATGTCGGACCCAAGGTGCGGGCAATAGGCGTCGGCGACGCAAATGCGGCCGTCCTCATCACACCATGCGATGATTTCCTCGCCCATCCAGGCCTTTCGGACGAGATTGACCTTTCGCAGCTCCTGACGGCTTGTGACAAAGTACCACCCCTCCGGAAACGGAGAGGGAATTGTGTCGTTCGTCGGCACCTTGCTCCGAGTCGTCATTGAACAACGCTCCTCACGCGAATTCTCGGGCGAACGGTATTCGTCCCCTGTAGCAACCCACCGCTTCTGCTGGAACCGCGTATTCACCCCATCCCTGACGCAATTGATTCTACACGCAATTTTCAACCGCAAACACAATGAAGCCGCAAGTCCTCTCGATGCACTTGCCAATGCCGGCACGGTCTGATTATCAGTCACAGGCCGTACATGGGCTGCGCCTCATTACCGGTCCACTCCCGGCAACCAGCTACAGCCCATACGGCACGGTCGGTGATACATCAGGAATCCAGGAGAAATCCCTCCCCTCCCTCAGCGTTCTCCACCCGCATCATCAGGGCCGGCAGAATGGCAATCAGCGCCAGAAAGCCGGATATCATGAAGAGGTTCTGAAAGACGGTCACACCGGCCTCAATCAGAGGGGCTTCCGTCTCCTCGTACGTTGCTCCAATGGTCACGTGGGCGGTCAAGCTGTAGAAACGCTCTATCCCCCATGCGGACAAGGCTGACAACCCCAGCGCCATACCCACCATCCGGGCTGCCGTGACCAAAGAGGCCGCGGCGCCCCAATAGTGGCTCGGCGCCGCGCTCAAGGCGCTGACGGTTATGGCAGGGATGACCAGCCCAACCCCCAGCCCCGCCGTGACCAGGGGCGCCGTCAGCCTGAACTGGTCCACCTCTGTTTCCCATCCGCTCATGACCAGCAACCCCACCCCTATGAACGCAAGCCCGGTTATGCATACCGCTTTCACCGCAGTCCAGCGCAGCATGTAGCCGCCTACTACGGCTCCCACCGGTATGGCGACCGTCAGGCGGAACAGGTGAAGAGCGCTCTCCCAAGCGCCTTTTTCCTGGACGGTAGCGGCCATAAGGGGCACAGTCACCAGGGATATGATCAAGGCGACCCCCACAAAGAACTGCGCAATGTTGGAGGACAAAAACGCCCTTGACGTGTACAGGAAGGAGGCCATCAATGGCTGGGCGGTGTTCCGCTCCAGAACGACCAGCGCGAGGACCATGAGGACGCCGGCGCCAATCATGAAATACGGGACGATGGACTCTCCCGAAAAGATGCTTCTCTGCGATAGCGAAATGGACAGAATGGTGAGGGCGCCCGCCAGCACCAGCGCCCCAAAGTAGTCCATTTTGGCCGCGGGGTTGGGGCGGTTCGGCAAGACGGCCAGGAGCCCAATGAGAAAGAAGCTCTGGGGAACGTCCAGCCAGAAGATCCATCGCCAGCCAAGGAGTTCGATGATGGCCCCTCCATAGAGCGGGCCCAGGACGGAGCCGGCCTCGGCCGAAGCGGCCACGAGTCCCAGGGCAATTCCCCTTCTCTCCGGCGCTACGGCTGCAACCGCCATCGCCAGGCCGATGGGCACCGTCGCGCCGCCGCCGATGGCCTGCAGCACTCTGGCGGACACGACCCAGGGGAAGTTCGGCGCAAGCGCCACCAGCGCCGACCCAATGGCAAACAGGAGCAACGCCGCATGGAACATTCTGATGCGGCCGTAAACGTCTGAGAGGCGTCCCGCCAGCGGCATGGCCACCGTGTAGGCGATGAGGTACGCGGTCACGATCCAGGAAGCCCGGTCCAGGTCCGTAAGCGGGATTTCCAGGTCGACCATGACGCTGGGCAGCGCCGCCACCACGACAGTCTGGTCCAGCGCAGTGGAGAACACGCCCAGGCAGATAATGCCCAGGACAACCGATTCGGAAGTCCTTATAGAAGTGAGGAAAGTCCTTGCAGCGTTCACGACCCGGAGGCTACCTCTGGGAGTTGTATGTCCACAGGCACGTCAATGTCCATGTTCACCAGACGGCTCGTTTCCGGTGCGTCGTCGTTGAAGAGTTGTCCGTCAATTCTGAGCTGCCGCAGGGTGTGCCCATTTTCGTCGAACCAGTAGCTCAGCGTGATCGCGTGGCCCGGGTCCACCGACGTGATGAGGTTCGACATGTCTTCAGACATCACATTCCCATCGACCCGGATCGTCTGGAAGTCCCCCACAGACTCCCGCCCAACGACCGTTGGGTCTTGCAGGACGGGAAGCAATGCGCTCAGGGTCAGCCCCATCCCCCCGAAGTTGAAGGGCACCTGCTCCAGCGGCAGGGGCAGCCACGGCGCATCCCTGGAGAACTTCATGAAGGCCTGTTCCTCGATCGCTATGATCTCAATCTCCACGAACCCCATGCCCGGGGCTTCCACGTCCACCAGCATCCTGGCGCTGGCCGGAGACTGTATGTCTCCTTCAACGGTCTTCAGCGTCGTTCCAAAGAACTTTGCTCCCGATTGTGTTTCGTCGCTCATCCGGAACTTGGCGGTCGACAAGGCGGCCAGATTCCCGCCCGCGCTTGAAAGCAACTCCTCCAACGACAACTCTGGTTCCGGCGTGGGAGTCGGCGGGGGATCAGAACCACAGGCAGTAGTTAGCAGGAGGATGCCCAACAACAGAGGCACTATCGACCATGAGGCCCGTCGTATCGCGGACAAGTCCATGTTTTACTCTCCATTGCCCCGTAATCAGAAAAGTGCGGTAACTCAACGAGGAACAGAGCTTTCTGCCATGCCATTGGCTTGCACTTGCATCTTTCTTCGAGCAAGTGCCCGCTCCAAAACACTCCCGTAGTATCTCAATCTGCGCCACCTGCGGCAAGTGCATAGGTGAGGCCGAGAGTACGTAATACAAGGTTGCATCTGCTACTCGCCTTCGAAACGAGGGTGGGGAAGCTCCAAGAACAGGACATGAACGACTCAATCTCTGGGAGACCCAATTCGCGGTCAAGCCCTCTCGGGCCGGGACACACGAAATGTTGAGCAGCCGTGCGCCAAGCATGAAGCAAACCAAGAGAGGGGCAGGTTGTGATGCGGGACCATGACTGATGGGAGAGTTGGTGGGCGGCACGTACCGAATTGCGAACTTTTCGCTGGGAAGTCTTGATCCAGGGAGCGGGTCGCCAGTTTCGCTTATGTTCGGCGAGTCCTCGGAGTCTGGATCTCGCGGCTCTGCCAATCCATTGAACGATTCCAACCAGCAGATGGCGATGGGGCTGACAGCACGCATCTCGTCACCTGATCCCCTATCGACAGACTTGAGCGCAACCTGCGCGAAGTCGTTCCCAGCAGGTCCGTAGCGCCGGTACGCGCCCGGTCAGGCCGAAGTTGTAGGCGATGGTCAGTTCAGTAGGTTGCCGCCTGGCGCTGTCGGATTCGCGAAGACTCCTTTAGCTATCCTTACCATACTTATCTACTTGATAATAGCTAGTATCATAATTATAATCATTATGCTATAGGTAACATTCATGGAGCGAGGGACTCATGGCAGCAAAGGGCGAGTTGGTAGCCAGGATTGCCGAGCTGTCGGAGTCACTGGCGGCCAAGAGTCAACCAAAACCCGAAGACCTTGCCACGGAGACCAACCTGACCCTTCCGCAGATTCGGATTCTCTACTTCCTGAGTCGCGGCCCAAAGAGGATCACCGAGGTCTCCCGCGCCCACGGCGTCGCCCTTCCCAACGCCTCAAACATGGTCGAGCGGTTGGTCAAGAAGGGTCTGGTGCAGCGAGTGCCCGACCCCAATGACAGACGAGTCGCTCTGGCTTGTCTAACCAACGAGGGGCGACAGGTCATTGAAGCAATGGCGCGCAGCAACTTCGTAGTCGTTGAGAATCTCACGATGGCCTTATCGATTGCCGAGCTCGAGGTGGTCGTTCGAGCGCTAGAGATACTCAACCGGGGAGCCGATCATCTGGAGGCGGTCAACGATGATGCCGTTGCCGTCCCGGGTGTCGGCACGAGAGAGAGTGCCCCCGATTGAGGAGAACACGCTGCATTGACCAACAAGACTAGTGACTCGCAGGGAGGCAGCCGCATGGCAACGGAAGCGAAAACGGAGTCCGGATCGATCAAGGGTGCATCAAGGGCGGCCATTCACACGAGTGGACTGACCAAGTACTACGGCAAGAAACGCGGCATCGAGAATCTCGACCTGGAAGTCCGGGAAGGCGAGGTCTTCGGCTTCCTCGGCCCCAACGGCGCAGGAAAGTCGACGACCATCAGAACGTTGCTGGACGAGATCAGGCCCACTGCCGGCGCCGCCACGATCCTGGGCCTTGCTACGCACAGGGATGCTGTGGCCATACGAAGGCACATTGGGTATATCCCCGGAGACTTGGCGCTGTACCCGAACCTTACGGGCCGCGACACCCTCGAGTACTTCGCGAACATGCGCGGCGGGGTCGACTGGTCTTTTGTCGGCGAGCTCGCTGAACGCCTCAATTCCGACCTGTCCAGAAAAGTGGGAGACCTTTCGACAGGCAACCGCCAGAAGGTAGGAGTCATTCAGGCCTTCATGAACCGCCCCGAACTACTGATCATGGACGAACCCACCTCGGGACTTGATCCGTTGGTGCAACGGGAGTTTCAGACGATGGTGCGCGAGGTCACAGCGGAGGGGCGCACCGTCTTCCTGTCCAGCCATACGCTCTCTGAGGTCCAGCGGATTGCTGACCGGGTCGGCATCATCCGCGACGGCTTTCTCATAACGGTCGAGTCGGTCGCGGACCTGCGGTCGAAGGCGATCCGTCAGGTGGAGTTTGTGTTGGATTCCCCGGCAGATGCCGCCGTCTTCGCATCGGTCGCGGGGGTCCGCAACGTCATCGCCAACGACAAGCATGTCGAGATGTCCTTCGACGGAGACATGGGCGAGCTCCTGAAGGCGGCGACCGACCGCTACGGCGTTGCGGACATCAAGACCAGCGAGGCCGACCTCGAAGAGATCTTCCTCACGTATTACAAGAGCGACAGGGAGGACTGACGTGGCGGTTGCCAACATCTTCCTCAAGACCGCGCGGGACCGCTGGTTGGGGTGGGCGATCGCTGCCGCCAGCCTGACGCTGCTCCTCTTATTCGGGATGGCCACCTACCGCGACATCGATCTCACGGTCTACACCGAACTGCCTGAAGCGTTTCGGTCGCTGCTTGGCATCGGCGACAGTGTCGACGTGGGCGGGCTGGCCATAGGCTATGTCTTCGGATCGATCGGCGCCATTGTCGTGGCGGTGATGGCCCTCGTGATGGGCGCGGCGTCCATTGCCGGCGAGGAGCGGAACGGCACGATGGGCATTCTCCTCGCCAATCCCAGGAGCCGCACCAGCGTCCTGCTGTCCAAGGCAGTAGCCCTCCTGCTGCTCACGGCCCTGACAGTCTTTGTCATGTGGCTTCCTGTGCATCCCATCGCCGGGTTGCTGAGCGTAGAGATCGGCGGCCTGGAGGTCGAGGCCCTGGCGCTTCACATGTTCTTCAACGCCGTCTTCTACGGAATGCTGGCTCTGGCCATCGGCGCCGTGACCGGCAATCGTGACACGGCGACGGGCGGGACATCCGCCATCCTTGTGCTGTCCTTCTTCGCGGTCGGCCTCCTGCCCCTCGTTGAGGGACTGGAGGGTCTGCGGAAGGCCCTCCCCTGGTACTACTTCGACGGCAGCGACCCCGTCTACAACGGCATTGCCTGGGGCCACATGGCTGTGCTGATTCTCGGGTCAGCCCTGTTCCTGGTCGCGGCCGTCATCGGGTTCAATCGACGGGACCTGAAGGGCCAGTCCGTCGGGACGACCCTCCTGGACAGAGTCCGAGGCAACCCACACCTGAACAGGTTGGTCGGGCGTCTTGCCGGCTCGGCAAGGGTCTCATCGATTCGGGTCAAGACCGCGTCGGATTACCAGGTGCTTCTCCTGGTCACGGCTGCCGCGATGTTCCTGATGATGGGTGTGATGTTGGGCCCAATGTACGCGTCCCTTCCGGAAGAGACGTTGACCGCCTTTGAGAACTTCCCTGAAGAACTGATCGCCCTCTTCGGCGGAGGCGACCTGAGCACACCGGAAGGGTGGTACACCCTTGAGACGTTCGGCTTGATGGCCCCCCTCTCGGTCATCCTGGTGACTGCCATCATGGGCGCGGGCGCCTTCGCCGGCGAGGAATCGCGCCGCACGATGGGACTCGTGCTTGCCAACCCGGTCAGCCGGCACAGGATCGTGCTTGAAAAGACCGTGCCGATGGCCCTCTTCGGCATCCTCGTCGGTGTTGCGACCTTCGCGGGCGTGGCCCTCGGGTCCGTGCTCGGCGACCTCGGGATGAGCATAGGGAATATCGCAGCAGCCTCAGCGCACCAGGTGCTTGTGGGATTGGTTTTCGGGACCCTTGCACTGGCCCTCAGCGCGGGCACGGGACGCACCGGCGTCGCGATTCTTGGCGCTGCGGGCGGGGCGCTGGTCTTCCACCTGCTCACTTCGTTGGCAAACATCAGCGAGGGCCTTGGGGCCATTGCATGGCTATCGCCGTTCCACTACTACCTTGGCAGCGACCCGCTCATCAACGGCATGGACTGGGGTGACGCCGCTGTGTTGGCCGCGCTTTCCATCGTGCTGTTCGGCCTGTCGTTTGTTCTGTTCCAGCGGCGGGATATCAGGCAGCGGGGATAAGGCTTCCCGTCCTGCGTTGTTGTCCACGAGGACATTTGCTCCCCATGCCCGAGCGCCCCATCAGCCAAAAGGCGGCATGCCGTCGGATAAGGAGCACGATGCCCGAATCCGCAACGACGAGCAGCTTGTACGCGCGGGGAAATTGCTCGTCACCTTCTTCCACCTGGGTCAAGGGTAAGCAGGGCTCGAACCGCCTGGAAGCGGTCTGTAGGACCGTTGCCCGTTCCGGGCCCTTAGCCAGCGTAGTTGATGGGCCGGAGCATACCGAATTGCAAACTTTGCGGTGGGAGGTCCAGATCTGAGGCGTTGGTCTGCCAGGCATCCTCGCCCCACAGGACCACCTTGGCGAGTTGTGCAACCGTCGGGCCAGGTCACTCTCCTATTGCAATGTCACAACTCTGGCGTCAGGATGTATGCCGGGAAGGACTGAGCCAAAGGGTCATTCTCATGACATCGCATGAAGGAGGTTCAAGCATGGGCACAATATCCGTGAACCGGCTGGCGGGGCTGTCTCTCATATTCGGGCCTATAATCGCCTTCGTCTTCTTTCTCATGGAGCCGGGCGGACTGCTGATAGACAGCGCCAAGGTGTCAGACGCTGTTGGCTCCATATCGGCCAGGAGTGGCAACCCTGCGCTGACCAATGTAACCAACATCGGGATAATCCTTGGCATAGCCCTGATCCTCTCGGGCCTCTATGCGCTCATGCGGAACGTAACCCTGCAGGGCAACGGCAAGGCGTTGGTCCAGATGGGCTTCTTCATGACCCTCGTCGGCTTGACCGGTTGGATCCTATCCAGCGGCATGGACTTCATTCTGGCCGATGCCCAGACCAGTGAGCAGATCATGGGAAGCGTTCCCGTCTACTACGCCGGCTCCGCTCTCGTCTACGCCGGTGGGATTACACTTGGTTTTGGCGGCGCCATATTCGCGTTGGGCCTCTCCACCAGAGACGACTTCAACCGGATAATCTCCCTGTTGGCTGCCCTTGTCAGCCTGGCCATAATGGTCTTTTTCATGGTGGCCATCCTCAACAACGATGGCCGCGACACGTTCATCTCGCTGGCTCGGAGCTTCTACGTGCTGCTGGTCATCTGGTACGGATACCTGGGCGTCGGCCTCATGAATCGGCCCGATCCCGACCTCTGGCAATAGCGGGCATCCAGCACAAACCGGCGGCCGTCCTTCGAACGCAGGACGGCCGCCGCACACAAGCAGCTGCCAAAGCGAGCCCGGGGCCACGACAACCCCGGCGGATCGAGTCCGGCGCGCACGCGCCCCGGAGCGAGGTGTCCCCGGGTTCGATGCACGGGCGGTCCAGTTCCTCACCGGAGGACGCAGCCTAGCAGAAGGGCATGCCGATGGCCTCGATGTAGTAATCGCCAAGGCGGCGCCACTCTCCGGGTATGCACCCGCTCACCTGGGTATACCCGAGTTCCACCCCAATCAGGCTGGAAAGATTCCCCAACTCCCGCGGGATCTCCCCGCTCAACTCCTCGTTGAAACTGAGGAACAGCCACCGCAAGTTGGAAAGGTCGCCCAACTCCCGCGGAATCTTCCCGCTCAACCGGTTGTCGACAAGGTTCAGGTCCTCCAGGTTGGAGAGGTCCCCAAGCTCCGGCGGGATCTCCCCGCTCAACCGGTTGGAGCCAAGGCTCAGGTCCTCCAGGTTGGAGAGGTCCCCCAGCTCCGGCGGGATCTCCCCGCTCAACTCGTTGCGAGCGAGATTGAGGTACTCCAGATTGGAGAGGTTCCCCAGTTCCGGCGGAATCTCTCCGCTCAACTTGTTGACCCTGAGGGACAGCCACCGCAAGTTGGCAAGGTCCCCCAGCTCCGGCGGGATCTCCCCGTTCAACCCGTTTTCATCGAGGCTCAACCACTCCAGGCTGGCAAGATTCCCCAGCCCCGGCGGGATCTCCCCGCTCAACCCGTTTTCATTGAGCATCAGCTCAGCCAGATAGGAAAGGTTCCCCAGCTGCGGGGGGATCTCCCCGTTCAACCCGTTGCCGGTAAGGACCACCTCAGTGACGCGGCCGTCCCTGTCCGTGGTGACCCCGTGCCACGCAGCCAGTGGCGCGTCGCTCAGCCAGTTTGTGTTGTCGTCCCAATTTGGGCCATCCGTGGCGTTGTAGAGCGCCACAAGCGCCGCCTCGTCCGTCTCCACCGTGGTCTGCTCGATGGAAAGCAACGGCGTTTCCGTGGCCTCAGGCTGTGGCGTATCTGTGGCAGTGGCCCGGCCCAGGAATACGTCGCGGTCCTCCGCGCTGCCGTCCCCGGTTCGGTCGGTTTCCCGCCCTGCCGCGGCTGAGCCGGATCTATCTGTGCCATCCTCAGAGGCGCAGGCCGCCGCGAGGAGCATCAACAACCACACCGACAGAACGATCGCCGTAAAGGGAAATCCTGGCGCTCTTCTCGCAGGTATCCTCAACATTGTCCTCTTGAGGCGAGTTGGACAACCTCTCTAACCTTCGAGATCTGGTCCTCAGCGCCTATTGTACCAAAGCAGGTGTAACCCTTGCGTAACTTCCAGCAAAACACTTATGACCATCTTCAATGTGCCGCACAAGCGCCCGGTTACGCCCATGCACTCCCCATCAGCAGGCCATCGAGGTGCGGGTTGGAACCGGCGCGGCGAGCGCGATCGACGGATGTCGGAATGGCGTGCGGCAGGCTGCGGCGAATTCCGTGCTGCCCGGTCAGCCCGAAGGGGCTCGAACGTTCCGTGAGAATCACGGTGCTGGGATCACAGCCCGCCAAGCCAAAGCTCAAAGACGGCTCTGTCTACCGTATATGTTGGTGGGCTGGACTGGACGAAATCAAGAACCGACGCCTTTTCCCGCCTCACGCCGTCGCTCGGCATGGGCACGGTGTACGTCAGAACGGCCTCGTCTCCATTGAC
>JAPONS010000052.1 GCA_026713825.1 Chloroflexota bacterium
CGCAACGTGGCCCGATAGGCGGAGCGCCTGCCCGAGCACACTCGCTGAACAGACAGGCGGTGTGCTCAGGCAGCGACATCGCGGTCGTCTTGCTGGTAGAGGAACTCCGGATCGATCTCGGTGCGCGCGAGATTGTTGGTCAGGGTCGAGGTCACGTACCAGCCGATGACGGAGATGATCTCCAGCAGCTCCGCCGTCGACAGCCCCTCGTCGTTGAATGTCTTGAGCTCCTCTTCCGACAGGCGACCCTGCGTGTCCCAGAGACGCTTGGCAGCACGCTGCACGAGCGCATGACGCGGATGGGACATGGGGCGGCCCTCCCGCATGGCGGCAATGGAGGATTTGGATGCTTCGATTGAGTAAGACGGCCGCGGGGATGGCCATGCTATTCGGGGCGGGGCTTGTCGCCGCTCCGGCGCTGGCGCAGGACACCGGGACGTTCCGCTCCGTTGTCGTGCTGCTTAACGACTACACGACCCTCGACCACCATGCTGGGGTCCGTGTCATCGCAGGGCCGATTGAGGGGGTCGCTGTCACCGTCGAGAGTTCCGCCGCTCCCTGGGTCGCCGGCTCGAGCAGCCGCGTCTCATGCGTTGCGTTCGCGCGAGCGGGCACGGACCGCCTGAACCTTGAAGCTCCCTGCAACGTCACCGATTCCGACGGCGATACATGGTTCGCGCACTCGACGCGCGAGGAAATGAACGCTGCCGGCGGCGGGGCGGGCAAAACGGTGATCTTGGGCGGAACCGGAAAGTATGCGGGGATCACGGGAAGTTGCGGCTATACCGTGGCGAACCTTCCGGATAACTGGCAGACGACCACGATCACGTGCGACTGGAGCCGCGAGTAGGCTCGCGCGTGGGGTTTCTTCTCTGCGGGTCCGGTCTGCAGGAAGCGATGGGGCCTACGGGCGGACCCAAGGAAGCCGAGCCCCGCGCGGCCAGAGGCGGTCACATGGTGTCACGGCGCTGTGTGACCCTCATAATGCTGCCGTGACACCAATCGAAACCAGTGTCATTCGATACGGGGGTGCCCCGACCAACGCCCCTCCGCCGATCGCGCGGGGGGATCATGTCACCGAAATTCATCGGCAAAAGCGAGATCCCCGCCGCTCAAGCGTCGGTCAGGTCGAAATGGCGAATGTTCGGCGGCTCAGCGAGGGCCTGCGCGAGCTGGTCGCTGTCGCCCCGCTCCCGCCGCCAAGCCAGATATTTCTCGTAGTGCTCGCGCGTTTCCCACACTTCCACCAGCACGAGATTGTCGGCGTCGGCGCCGTTCCGCAGCGCGTCGACGCTTACGCAGCCCTCATAGGCGCGGGTATCCGGCAGGATTGACCGGAAGAACGAGGCCAGGTCGTCCCCGGTGCCCGGTTTCGCCTTGAGTTCGAGGAGCACTCTTACAGCCATTTTGCAATCTCCTTCTTGTCGCACAAAGGACATTAGCAGATTGCTGAGGCGGGGTAGCCCCGCGGGGTGAAGGTCCGAGGGTCGTCGTCGCGCTCATCGCTCACGGCGCGTCCTCCTGCGCCCGGCGCCTGCATAAGCCCCAGCCCGCCAGCGCGAGGACGAAGCCCGCCGCTACGACGCGGACGGCGTTCCAGACCTGCCAGGGCCCGGAGTAGGCCCGCCACGCTTCCTCGGCCTCCGCCACGCCAAGCGGCGTCTCGACCAGCGCCAGCGCCTCGTTCAGCGGCACATTGGCGGTCATCGTCGGAACCATCGCGCCCAGAACATAGAGGAGGCCGGCCAGGGCGAAGCCGGTTGCGGCCAGCCGCTCCCGGACCTTAAAGGCGGCCAGCGCCGTGAACATCAACAGCACCGGCGTACCGAAGAATACCGGCGCGAAGACCCAGTTGCGCACGCTCGCATTCATGGCCTGCATGGCGGCGATGGCGACATTCGGGTCCGACGCGTCCAGCCCCCACATGGTCGAGCAGATCCAGGCGAAGAAGAATCCAAACATCGCCCCGGAAAACAGGAGCGACAGGAGGGCCAGCGCCTTCATCAATCGGGGCAATACGAAAAACTCCCTGGGCCATCCACCCTCACTAGCAAGTCGCTCAGCGAGACGACTTCCGCCTTCGCGTCCACATACTGTTCGATATCCGCCGCCTTCATCCTCGCCTCAAAAGACCTTCACTAATGTCCTTTACGTGCTGGCGTTTCACCCCTTGCTCCCGAGCGGCCCTGTCCAAACCTCGTATGCCGAGCGCGGCGGAGACTTCCATGCACGGCCCGTAGACCCAGTCCTTGAGTTCCGCGTAATAGTCGTCGACGGATTGGGCCTGGGCGGTGCCGATGGTCACCAGACTTGCCACTATCCCCGCAATGAGTTGCTTCATGGTCATGGATATTTCCAACCCTCCTTCTGCAGATAGATCAGGCGGCGCAACCGGGTGCGGGGAAGCCTGGAGAGTAGGACCTTTAACCTCCCCGGCTTCCCCATCCCGCCGAGCTTCCGGGCCACGGCAGGATCCAATTTCACCACAACGCGACCATCGCCAGCCGCACGCGTCGGGCTCCGGCGGGAGAGCCGGCCTCCAGGTCCTTCGTCGGAGGTGCACACCGGCTCTCCCTACCCGCCGCCTGAGCCGTTGGGCGGCGGGGTCTTCTACTGTCGCTTCGCCCCGAACGCGCCGACGTAGGCACCGGTGTCGAACACGCCGTAGGCCTCCTCGTGGTTCGGGCCGTAAAAGTTGCCCGCCATGTAGCTTCTGTTTGGCGTCCCGGCACTGAAGCGGCCGTTCGTGAGCAGCATGTCGTCCCAGAC
>JAPONS010000053.1 GCA_026713825.1 Chloroflexota bacterium
AGGCGGATTCCAGACCGTTCCGCTCGGTAAGACGCACTCGGGTGGCATAGCGCCGCGTTCCTCTCACCCAAGCTGCCAACGTCCCGCCCGCAGTGCGTCCCAAGTTTTCAACCGCTCCGCGTCTCTGATAGGGGCGTCCGCGCCCGACGATGACGGCCCCCGCCCATTCCTCTATATCTTCCCAAGTGAGTTTCGAGAATGGGTCAGAAGGCTTTTGCTTCTTAGTGGTTTTCTTTTTTTGCCGCGCCATTTTCGTTTATTCCTCTACTCTTGGATGGCGATGTTGTGGCTTCTTATATCAATTGTCCTAATAAGGGCCATGTGCGACATTCCTACAATGGGCTTTCAGGCAAGGTATGGCGAGCGATGGAGACGAGGAACGAGAAAATTAGGGCAAAGACAGCCGCCGTCCGTGCGTGGCTAGTGGTCTTTCTGCCAGCCCTCGCGGCTCCCGCCCAGGGCCTGCAAGTGGAGGGCTTCACCAGCGCGGCGGTTCAGGAGGCCGTGTCCAGAGCCTCCGCAGGGGACACATTGGCGTTCCTAGGGGGAGAGTACCTGTTCACAGAGACGGTCGTCATCGACAGGAGCATCACCCTGCTCGGCGCGGCCGAACTCGTGGACGTGGGCCAGGTCGAGCCGGGAGAGCCGAATGACCCGCCGTACTGGGACTCTCCTCCCTCCGTGTGCTACACCGAAGACAGCGACCTCGACCTGTTCCACGTGGCGAGCGACGCCGTGACCTTCAAAAGCCTCAAGCTCGTGGGAGCCATTACCCACGAGGCGGGAACCGGAGACGGCATCGCCGTTGTCGGGCACGACCAACTCGAGATCGACAACTGCGAGATCACCCGCTTCCGCAAGGGGATCGACTTCATGAATTCCCGCGAGGGCGTGGTCACCGGAAGCTACCTGCACGAGAACTATCGCAATGGCTTCGGCTATGGGATCAGCATTACGGGGACGACTATGGCCACCGGCGGTTCCGAGGTCGCCATATCGCGCAACGAATTCACCTTCAACCGCCATTCCATTGCCTCCAACAGCCCGCAGACCCGGTTCACCGTGGAGAACAACTACTTCCACGACAACGACCTGGAGCAGTGGCAGGCCTGCGTCGATACCCATCCCCAGGGCGGGTACGCGATCCGAGCCGTGGTCCGCGACAACATCTTTGAGCGCACCCGGCCCATGGCCTTCAAGAGCGGCAGCCTGGAGATCACCGGAAACTACTTCGATCCCGGCTGCGGAGATTACTCGGTCGGTGGGTACTCCCGGATGCTGGACTTCGGCGAACCAACGCACAACGGCAATCACATCGCCGAAGCCGTGCTCCACAACATCTACATAGGGGATAACGTGAACGCCACGGACCCGTGGCGTCGGCTGCTGTGGGTGGACGATTACGACTACGAGGGAGAGACGAAGTTCGTGGCCTACAACCTGTTCGTCGACGGCCGGCTCTTCAAGTACAACAGCGCCCTGAGTTCGGCGCCCCGCCATCCCTTCCCAGCCTCGAGCCCCAGTCCTTTCGTCGGACATATCTATGTCACCCTGCCCGACGCAGAGGAGCGCGTCGATACCCTCGAGACCAACACCTGGTACGACCTGCACGCGCTGGCCGTCGACCCTCAGGGAGCGAATGACATCGCCGAGATCGGCGTCCAGTTCATCAGCTCCGGGCGCCTTGCCTCCGCCATCGGCGACCGCATCGCTCTGGAGGAATTCTCAGCCGGCGACAGCTACTTCATTCGCGGTGCCAGCGGGTCTGTGTACGCGAGGGAGGAAGAGGGTTCAGCGGATTGGACGGACCTCACGGGGACCGAGGGCCTGTACGTCGATGGCACAGAGACGGCTTGGGGAACCGCCGGCCGCGACCGCATTCACCTCACAGCGCGATTCAGGGTGTCGGATCAGGCCCTCGGGGGAAAGTGGCGCATGTTCGGATATGCCCGCGACCAAGACGGCAATCTGCCCGTCGCACCCTGGCACGAGTTGCTGGAGGGCTGGCCCATAGAGGTCAATGGCCACGTGGCGACAGCGATAACCAGCACAGCCTCGGACCAGGTGGCACCCCAGAAGACGAGGCTCGATAGCATCTACCCAAATCCCTTCAATCCGGTCACCACGATCCACTTCACGCTCTCGGAGCCGCAGCACGTGACGC
>JAPONS010000054.1 GCA_026713825.1 Chloroflexota bacterium
ACGGCTTCCTCCCGCCGCATGTCGGTCGCCGCGCTGGTGGAAACGACAATTGTCCTCGAAAGCCGCAGCGGCGCCGCCGCCGGTTACGAGCTTGACGCCTTCCTGCAAGAGGCAGGGATTGAGTTGGAGCCGGTCACCGCCGACCAGGCGCAGGCCGCACGCCGGGCCTGGCGGAGGTTTGGCAAGGGCAACCATCCGGCGGGGCTGAACTTCGGCGACTGCTTCTCCTATGCGCTTGCGGAGGCTACCCGTGAACCCCTACTGTTCAAGGGCCAAGACTTCCAACTCACCGACATCGAGATCGCTTGAACTGTGAGAGGGGAATCCCAAATGGAAAGCGCAACATACATCGCCGTGGACTGGTCCGGTGCGAAGGACGAGAAAGGCCAACTGGCAGGCATTTGGCTCGCCATAGCGGAGTCTGACTCCCTCGTCCGACTAAAGAACGGACTAACGCGAGACGAGGTGATTGCCCTGCTCTTGAATGAGATCGAAGCAGGAGGTCCGTTATACATCGGCTTAGACTTTGCCTTTTCGTTTCCGAAATGGTTCTTCCATGATCATCAACTGCAAAGGGTAAACGACCTTTGGCAACTCGCCGCAAGCAAAGGAGAAGAATGGCTATCCGGTGAAACGTGGCCGTTCTGGGGAAAGGACAATACCAAATATCAGAAGTGCCCGGAAGACCTAAGTGACCATCTCCAATTTCGACAGACTGACGAAGATCACAGAGACGCCAACATCAAGTCCGTGTTTCGAATCAGCGGCGGACCGGGAACCGTTGGGGCAGGAACCATTCGCGGCCTTCCTGGCCTCACCCGCTTACAGAAAGCCGGTGCGGCCATTTGGCCCTTCGATGTCCCGAAGCCCGACGGGCCAAACGTGATAGAGATATTTCCTCGCCTGTTTTACGGAAGTGCTGTAACCAAGAGCCCTCCCGTTCAAAGTCGGGACTCTCGTAAGCACTATTTGGAGAAACACTTCCCCCGCCTTGAGCGGTACTGGAAGGACGCCATGATTGGAAGCGACGATGCCTTCGATGCTGGAATCTCTGCCCTGGTCATGAGTGCCCATGCTATGAAATTGCAGCGTCTCAAGCGCGCGACACAACCACCGAAGTCGTTGGAGGGCGAAATCTGGTCGCCGTCATAATGAGGGCGGCACCCTCGCAACTTACTCTACGCCCCGCACCAAGCCGAAGAGAATCGATGACCCACTATCGGTTGATATGGGATACAAGGGGCGACGCGCTTTGACCACGCCTGGCCAGTCGCGGTATCATGGGGCTAACAGGTTGGCCCGGCGGTGGTGGAACACCCCGGGCCGTGGCGCCACCTGCCTGAACAGGTGATGCGGTGGTATTGTACTACTCGCAGACCCGTTCCCGGCAGGGGCGGGTCTCTTTTATTTTCTGCCGGTATCACCGATAGGAGGGAATCATGGCGAAGAAAGCACCGAAGCGTCAGCAGCAGGAATACGGTAAGAGGGCGGCCATCTACGCCCGTGTCTCGGACAAGAGCCAGGACACCGAGGACAAGACCTCCATCTCCGAGCAGGTCGGCGAGATGGAAGCCTACTGTGAGCAAAAGGGACTGACCATCACCGCCCGCTACCAGGAGGTGGGCCGGGGCTGGTCCAAGAAGCGCCCCGAGTTCCTGCGAATGCTGGAGGACGCCAAGCGGGAGCGCTTCGACACCATTGTCTGCTGGAAGTCGGACCGCCTCAGCCGAGGCATGTTCCCCGCCGCAGCCCTCATGGAGGTCATCGAGGCCCACCAGATCCGGCTGGAAGCCGTCATGGACGCCATCGACATGAAGACCTTCGGCCTGATGGCCGCCATCGGCAAACTGGAGCTCGACAACTTCCGAGAGCGGTCCACCATGGGCAAGC
>JAPONS010000055.1 GCA_026713825.1 Chloroflexota bacterium
CCTCCCGCCCCCCCGCCCCGCGGGGCCCCCCCACCCCACCCCTCCCCCGATTTGGGGGGGAGGGGGACAGGGCAGCCACAAGGGTTGCCCCTACTGGTATTTGTCGCCGAGGGCGATCTCCCATCGGAGGTAGTGCACGGCGTCCGCATAGCTGCGCTCCGGCCCAGCCAGCACGACATCATTCGGGATGTCGCCCGGCAACGCCATGACGCCGGTCAGGCCGCGCTCGACGGGGAGGCCGGCCTCGCGCCACGCGGCCATGCCGCCATCGAGGTAGGACACGTTGGTATAGCCGAGCCCGTACAGCGTCAGGCCGGCCAGCGCCGACGCACGCCCGTCGACACAGGCGGCGACGATGCGCGCGTCTTTCTCAATGCCGTGGTCGCCGATGCGCAACTCCAGCCACCCGCGCGCGATCCACCGCGCTCCCGGCACGTGCCCGGCCGCAAACTCCTGGCTGGTGTCGACGAAGATGACGACGGCGTCCTCGGTGGCCGCCAGCTTCTCCGCCGTCACCGCGGGCACAGCAGCCCACGCGCCATCGAGGCCGAAGGGGGCATGCTCCGGCGCGCCCTCTTCCAGCGCGAGTCCCGCACCGGTCCATGCATTGACGCCGCCGCCTACGACGAAGATGTCCTCAATGCCCATCTGGCGGTACCACGACGCCGTGGCCGTCGCGCGGGCTATCCCATCGCAGCAGAAGACGACGGCGCAGCCCTTCACGACGGCGACGTCATCGGTGCGTTGCACGGCCTGCCCGCCGGGGACCCAGCGGAAGCCGGGGATATGCCCGGCCAGGTATTCTTCGCGTGTGCGCACGTCGATGAAGTACACAGCGCGCTCGGTGCGGGCGTTCCGCTGTTCCTGCAGCCCGCGGATGTCGAGGAAGCGCACACCGTCCTCTTCGGCCAGACGCGCCGCGTAGGCCTCGGCGGCGCGCACGCCCTCTTGCGAGGGGTGCGGCATCTCGACGCGGTCCGCGCCGCGTTCGAGCTCGTAGCCGGCGAGTGTCCAGCCGGCGGTGCCGTTGGTCAGCGCGAACACGTTGGGGATACCCATGCGCTGGAGCACGCGCGCGCCGATGATGCTTCGCGTCCGGCCCGCGCAGTTGACGACGACTGCCGTGTCCTCCGACAGCCCATTGGCAATGTCCGTGATCCGCAGCGGCAGCTCGGCGCCGGGGACGCTGCGGCCGCCGGGTATCGCGAATCGCTGGTACTCCTCCGGCGTTCGCGAGTCGAGGATGACGGTGGGCTTGCCCGACTCCAGCCGCTCGTGCAGCTCGTCCGCGCTGATGTTGGCGACGTGGCTCTGGATCTCGATACGCTCGCCGAAATCCTTGCTGGGCACGTTCATGCCCCATTCGGTGCCAAACCCCTGGTTGACCCAGGCGTTGATGCCGCCATCCAGGACCGCAGCGTTTGCGTAGCCCATGCGCTCGACGGTGTCGGCGGCGAGGACGGCGCGGCGGCCGTCGTCGTCGCACAGCACTACCGGCACGCCCGTGTGCGGCACCGAGTCATGGAGCTGGAACTCCAATCGCCGCCTCGGCAGCCAGCGGGCGCCGGGTATGTGCGTGCTGTTGTACTCGCCGGCCTCGCGCACGTCCAGCAACGCGAAGGGCGTGTCGCCCTGCAGGAGGGCGTTCAGGGCTTCCGGGGTGACTCTTCCAGCCATTAGCAGTTGTCCCACCTCGCGGTTGCGAACCGCGTGATCTTGCCCGACTCCGGGTCGTAGCGGCGCCGGCTCCAGCCGCGCAAGTCCACGCCGTAGATGTGGATCTCCGGTGTCGGCTTGCCGGTCTGGTTGTCCATCTGGTGGATCTCGTCAACGTCCGGCACGAGGAGGGTGATCTCGCCGGGCTTGTTCTGCGTGACGCGGTCCTGCTCCAGCAGCGCGTAATCGTCCTGCGAGCGGTCGTCGAGGCGGCGGAAGCGGGTCTCAGTCATGGTGTTCTCTATCACGCCGATCATGCCCCACGCGCAGTGGTCGTGCGGGCCGATGTGGCTGCCCGGCCCCCACACGACGGAGGTGATGGACATGCCGCTGGGCGCCTGGTGCAGGAGGTAGGTGGTCGACTGCTTTTCCGGCGTCCGGTTGCCCATCGGCACGCGGTACTTCTCGGGTACGGCGTCGGGGTTGGCCAGCAGCCGCTGCAGGTGGGACGAGGCCCGCTCGAACAGCGCAGCCTGGTCGGGCTGGCCGTCCACCAGATCGTCCATGTCGTGGATGAAGTCTTCCAGCGTATACGTTACTCTCGCCATCGGTCACCTCGGATGATTGAACTTGTGTCCGGATGGGCAGAGTTTCTTGCCTTGCGGGGGCGGTGTCAACCTGAAGGCTGCGCCTCGGGCTCGGCCGGTCCGGTTGCTTCACTGGGCGCCGGCGCCCGGCGAGCACGCCGTATTGACGGGAAGAGCGCCAGCACCAACGCAACGAAGAAGATGTTCAGCGAGCTCATTGCGATGATGGAAGGCACCGCGCCGAAAGTCTCCGCGGCGATACCCATCGCCATGATGCCGACAGGCCCGAGTCCGACGAGTATGAACCGGATGCTGATGACCCGCGCCCTCACGTAGTCGGGCGTCACGAGTTGCACCATCGTCATGTTGCTTGTCATGAATGACTGCACGCAGAGGCCGAGGCACAGCGCCAGGGCGAGCGCCAGCAGGTAGTAATTGGACAGCGCGAACAGCGTCAGGATGATGCCCACCAGCAATCCGGCGACCATCATGAGCTTTGTCAATTGGGGCATGCCGCGGGCGGTGGCCGCGATGAGGGAGCCCATCAGGGCGCCCACGCCAATCGCGGTCATCAGCACACCGAGGTCGTCCGGCCCGCGATTGAGCACGTCCCGCACGAGCACCGGCATCACGGCCTGGAAGGGCATGACGAAGGTCATGACGATGAGCCCGAGCAACAAGAGGGCTATGATGACCGGCTGTCCCCGAACGTAGCGGATCCCGTTCAGGATGCTCTGGACCATGGACTCGCGCGCGCCGTCTGCGCCGAACCGCTGACGGCCGGCGACGGTGGGAATGTTAAAAAGCGCCATGCCTGCCAGCGCGGGAACGAGCAGCAATGCCGCGACCAGGAAGGTGTGCGCCATCCCGAAGAACTCGATGATGAAGCCCGCCGGCGTCGGCCCCGCCACCTGGCCAAGGCTGAATATCGTGCTGAAAAGGGCCACGGCGCTGGCGACGTCGCTCCGGCGCACCAGGTCCGGCACCACGGAGGTTCTGGCGGGCATGGCAAAGGAGAACGCGACCCCATTGGCGATCGCCAACGCAAAAACATGCCACACCTGAATGAATTCCAGGAACACCAGGGCGGCCATCGCCAGGAGGGTGATGAGGTTGAATACATCCGTGGTGAACAGCAAGAGTTTGCGGCCGCCCCTGTCGGCGAGCGCCCCACTGATAAGGGGGAGTACCAGCATGGGCACGAGCTGCGCCGCCTGGACCGCGGCCACCTGGAACGGCGAGTCGGTCAATTCCAGAACGAGCCAGCCCCGAGCGATCATCACCATGAAGAATGACATAATTGAGAGCAGAGAGATCGACCAGAAGGCGGCATACCGCGGATAGGCAAAGGCGCGCAGGGGTCCCTGGAACAGGCGGCTGCGCCTCAGGCCTCCGGCCTCTTGGTTTTCCTGTGGTCCCACTCTGCTCCTTCTGGTAACACCATGCCCCGGCAAAAGGGTCCCCGTAGCGACGCTGCCATCTCACGGCGCGCGAGGACCGGAGGCACGAACAACCCGCGACGCGCGGACAGCCCGGGCGCTAAGCGTCCAACAGCGACGCGACAGTCGCGGGGGCGTCTTCCAGCGCGACGAGCTGCGCGGCATCGGCGTCGCGGCGTTTGACCTCCGCCACCCCCTCGCGCAGGTTGCGCGGGCTGACGACGACGCGCACCGGGAAGCCGAAGAGGTCGGCGTCGTTGAACTTGACGCCGGCCGATTCGGCCCGGTCGTCGTACAGCGTCTCGAATCCGGCTTCCGTTAGCTTGCGGTAAACATCGTCCGCCGCGGCCGCGACGTTGGCGTCCGCGGCGTTCAGCGCGGCCAGGTACACCTGGAACGGCGACACGCTGACGGGCAGGCGCATGCCTCGCTCGTCGCGGTTGTGCTCGATGGTGGCTGCCAGCAGCCGGCCGATGCCGATGCCGTAGCAGCCCATGATTGCCGGCTGCAGCGAGCCCTCCGGCGACAGGAACGTGGCGTTGAGCGACTCACTGAAGAAGGTGCCCAGCTTGAAGACGTGCCCCACCTCGACGCCTCGCTCCGCGATGAACGCGCCGCCGCAGTGGACGCAGCGGTGCCCGGCCTCGGCCAGCGCGATGTCGCCGACGGCGTCCGGCACGAAGTCTCGGGGAGTGTTCACGTTCTTCATGTGCCAGTCAGGACGGTTGGCGCCCGCCGCGAAGTTCACGCCCACGTAGATGGACTCGTCCGCGACGCTCTTGATGCCGGTCAGGCCGACGGCGGACGCGGAACCGGCGACGAGGCCCGCGGCCTCCACCTCCTCGTCAGAGGCGTGGTGCAGCTCGTTCGCGCCGAGAAGCCGCTTCAGCTTGACCTCGTTGACCTCCAGGTCGCCGCGAACGGTCACGAAGACCATCTCGCCGTCCACGACGTAGAAGACGGCCTTGAGGGTCTGTTCCGGCGTGATGCCGAGAAAGTCCACCAGGTCCGCGATAGTCATGAGGCCGGGCGTGTGCACGTCCTCGACGGGGAGAAGGTCGCCGGAGGGGGCAGGGGGACGCTGGAAGGCGGCGCGCTCGGCGTTCGCGGCGTAGCCGCAGTCCGGGCACTGGATGAACGTGTCCTCGCCGATCTCTGTCGGCATGATGAACTCGTGCGAGTCCTTGCCGCCGATGGCCCCGCTGTCGGCCTCGATCATCACGGCCGGGATACCGCAGCGGCTGAAGATATTGCGGTACGCCTGCACCATGCGCTGGTAGGTCTCGTCGAGCGACTCCGCATCTGCGTCGAAGCTGTACGCGTCCTTCATGTCGAACTCGCGCACGCGCACGAGGCCGCCGCGCGGTCGGGGCTCGTCCCGAAACTTGGTCTGGATCTGGTAGACCAACTGCGGCAGGTCGCGGTAGCTCTGCAGGTGCTGCTTCACCAGCAGTGTGACCGCCTCCTCGTGCGTCGGCGCGATGACGAGCTCCCGCTCGCGCCGGTCCTTCAGGCGCATGAGGTCCGGGCCAAAGGCGGCGTCCCTGCCGGTCTGTTGCCATAACTCTCGGGGTTGCAGCGTCGGCAGTTTGACCTCCTGCCCCCCGGCGGCGTTCATCTCGTCGCGCACGATAGCCTCGACCTTGGCGAGGCTCCGCAGCGCCAGCGGCGCGTAGGAGTACACGCCGGCCGCGACCTGCTGGATCATGCCGGTGCGGAGCATCAGGCGGTGGTTGGCGGTCTCGGCCTCTGCAGGGTCGTCGCGCAGGGTCTTCGCGAGGAACCGGGATAGGCGCATGGGCGCTCCTTGACACGCGTGAGATTCGGGGCCCTGTCTAGGATACCAAGGCAAGGGAGCTTCCACTAGGCCCTGTAGCTGAGCCAGCTACGAAAACCGCGCTTGTGAGACGACACTGTGACGTCACTGTACACGTATGCTACACTATGCCCGCAGATTCAGGCGGGCATGCTCCAATTGGGAAGGGGGGAAGGTCAATGGCCACCTTGCGGCGGGCCGATCTTGCAGGGCGGCTCTCCTCAAAAATGAGGGGAACCAAGGCGGCGGCGGACGTCGCCCTTGCGGCAGTGGTTGAGGTGTTGGAAGAGGCTCTCGCGAACGGCCACAAAGTGGTCCTGACCGGCTTCGGGACCTTCCAGGTCAAGCGGGCCAAGGCCCGCATCGTGCGTCCCATCCGTGGCGGCGACGCCGTCGAGGTGCCGCCGCACGACCGTGTCGGATTCGTGCCGGGCGCCAGCCTGCGGGCGGCCATCGGCCCGAAGAAGTAGCGAGGCCGCCGCCCCGGAGGGCCAACGGCCTCGTCAACGCCTGAGGTTCTTCAAGCAGGCTAGCCGGCTACCCCGGACTCTTCCCGCTCCGCCATGACCTGGTGGATCTCCTTCATCAGTTCTTCCAGCATGTCGGCCTCCGCCACCACCTTGGTCTTCACCCCTTTGCGGAATATGATGGCCCGCCCGTTGCCGCCCGCGATGCCGATGTCGGCGTCCTTGGACTCGCCGGGCCCGTTTACCTCGCAGCCCATGACGGCCACTTTGATGTTGGTGTCGAGGCTCTTGACCAGCGCGTCCACTTCGTTCGCCAGCTTGACCACGTCCACGTCGGCGCGCCCGCACGACGGGCAGGCGACCAGCGTCACGCCCTTCTCGCGCAGGTTCAGCGACTTGAGGATCTCGTACCCGGCGGTGACCTCGTCGCGCGAGTCGCCGCTGAGGGATACGCGGATGGTGTCGCCGATGCCCTCGTACAGCAGGTAGCCGAGTCCCACGGCGCTGCGGATGGAGCCGGAGGACACCGTGCCGGCCTCGGTGATGCCGAGGTGGAATGGATAGGGCACCATCCTGGCCAGGCGGCGGTAGGCCTCCACCGTCGTCGGCACGTCAAAGGCCTTCAGGGAGATCTTGATCAGGTCGAAGTCGAGCTCTTCCAGCAGGCTGATCTCCCAGAGCGCCGTCGCGACCATGTGGTCGACGACGCTGTACTCGCCCTCCCTGGCCTCGCCGGCCTTGGGCAGGCGGTTCACCATGTCGAATAGCCGGGAGAAGCCGCGGGTCTGCCCGATGCCGCCCACCGGCGGCAGGCTGCCGAAGTTCACGCCGATGCGGATGGGGGTCTCGCGCTCCTTGGCGGCCACGACCACCTGCCTGACCCGGTCGGCGTCCCGAAGGTTGCCCGGGTTCAGCCGGAGGCAGTCGACGCCCTGTTCCAGCGCCTCCAGCGCAAGCTGGTAGTGGAAGTGGATGTCCGCGACGAGGGGGATGTTGATCTGCTTCTTGATGGCCCCCAGCGCCTGGGCCGCTTCCATGTCCGGCACGGCGCACCGGATGATGTCGCACCCAACCTCTTCCAGGCCTTTTATCTGCGCCACGGTGGCGGCCACGTCCCGCGTGTCCGTCTTCGTCATGGATTGCACGGCGATGTCGGCGTCGCCGCCGACCTTGACGCCGCCAACGTAGACCGGCTTGGATACCCTGCGCTTCGGCATTCGATCTGCTCCTTCGATTCCCCGCCGCGCGGGCGGATCGCTCACGCCTTAACTATACCCCAAACCGCACGCCGATGCGCGGACTAGTTGGCGATCGAGTTGCCCGCGATGATGCGGCTCACGTCGAAGAACGTGATGATCACGATGACGCCGATGAGCACGGCGAACCCCACCGCGTGCACCAGCCCCTCCCGCTCCGGCGGAACGCGCTTGCCCCCGCGCGCCCACTCGAGCGCGACGAAGACGATGCGGCCGCCGTCCAGCGCCGGCAGCGGCAGCAGGTTGATGATGGCAAGGTTCAGGCTGAGCAGCGCCGCGAAGATGACCAGCGGCCGCCAGCCAGCCTCCGCGACCTCGTCGCTGATCTGCGCGATGCCCACGGGCCCGGCAAACTGCGGCCCGCCGGAGCCCGCGAACCAGCTCAGGATTTCGTTCTTCAGGAGGACCAGCATCTCCCACATGCGCACGAAGCCGTTGGGGATGGCGGTCAGGATGTTGCCCGGCTGGCTGACCACTTGCCCCTGAATGGTGCGAATCTGGATTCCGACGTTGCCCTGGCCCTCGGGCGGCGCCCAGCGCGGGACAAGGAGCACGGTGAACGGCTCCGTATCCCGCACGGCGGTGTCGACGGGCCCGGTGTCCGCCCCGAAACCGAAACTGCCGGTGATGAGGCGTTCCGGGCGCATAACCAGGAATTCGGTTTCCTTGCCCAGGTTCAGCAGGATGCGGGTCTGAAGGGTCTGCGTGTTGTAGACCCTGTGCCCGTCCGCTTCCAGGATGATGTCGCCGCTCTGCAGGCCGGCGCGCTCGGCCGGCGACTCCTGCGCCACGCCCGCGATGAGGACACGGCCCTCGTACCGCTCCTCCGGCGCCGCGAAGAGGAAGACAAAGAGCACCACCGGCAGCACGACATTCATGGCGGAGCCGGCCGCCAGCACGGTGAACCGCGTGAGCGGGCTCCTGCTCGCGAGGCTCCAGGGCACGTTGGGGTTGTTCTCCCCCGCCATCCGCACGAAGCCGCCCAGCGGGAGCCAGTTGATGGTGTACACCATGTCCGCGAGCACCAGTGTGTCCCCGCGAACATCGCGGACCTTGCCCTCGTGGACGAGGACCTCCTTGCCGAGCGCTTCCTCCAGCGACAGGTCCCTCGACGCCGTTCCGCCGAAGAGGCCCTCAACGGCCAGCGCGGTGAGCGCGCCGTCGCTGCCGGAGCTGGAGTAGACGCGTACTTTCATGCCCGGCCGGACTTGATCGCGGGAATGAAACCCAATGAGCCACACATCCTCGGGCAGGCGCACGGGCGTCCGGCCCGTGTAGAGGCCAAACGCTCTGGGAGGGAAACCCCAGCCAAACTCGAGCACTTTGACGCCGAAGGCGCGGGCGGAGAAGAAGTGGCCGGCCTCATGCACCATGATGAGCACGGTCAGCAGCAGGACAAACCGGACGACGGTGACCAGCAGGCCGATGGGGTCTTCCATCTACCGCTCCACGATGCCGCGGGCCGTCTCCCGCGCCCACGCGTCCGCCGCGAGGATGTCCTCCAGCGAGGGGTCTGCGGTGGACGTGTGCCGGTCGAGCGCCGCCGTCACGACCCCGTGGATGTCGCCGAAGGCGATGTGCCCGCCGAGGAACGCGTCGATGGCCACCTCGTCCGAGGCGCTGAGGACGGTCGGGTACGTGCCGCCTGCGTGTCCGGCCTCCAGCGCGGTCACGAAGCACGGGTAGCGCGCGGGGTCCATCTCCTCGAAAGTCAGCGCCGCCGCGGCTATCGGGTCGAAGCGCGGGGCCTGCTCGCACGGCAGCCGCTGCGGGTAGAACATGGCGTACTGGATGGGCAGGCGCATGTCGGGAACGCCAAGCTGCGCCTTCACGGAGCCGTCCATGAACTCCACCATCGAGTGGATGATGCTCTGCGGGTGGACGACCACGTCCACGCGTTCCCAGGGCATGGCAAAGAGCCAGTGGGACTCGATGACCTCGAAGCCCTTGTTCATCAGCGTTGCGGAGTCGATGGTGATTTTCTTGCCCATGCTCCACGTCGGGTGCTTCAACGCCTGCTCGGGGGTCACCTTGGCGACTTCCTCGATCGGCAGGCGGCGCAGCGCCCCGCCGGAGGCCGTGATGATGAGCCGCCGGACGCCATTTTCCACGTCCTCGCCCTGCAGGCACTGCCAGATGGCGCTCGGCTCGCTGTCGACGGGCAGAATCTCGCCGCCGCAGCGCGCGGCCTCCCGCGTCAGCAGCTCGCCGGCCATGACGACGGGCTCCTTGTTCGCCATCGCGACGTGCTTGCCCGCTCGCAGCGCCTCCAGCGTCGGCAGCAGGCCCGCGTTGCCCACCATGCCCTGCATGACAAGGTCGACGTCGGGATGCGTCGCAATCTCGACGATGCCGCCGATGGTCTCCGTGCCGTCCGGCAGCTCGCCGGCCGGGGGCTGCTGCTGGCAGTACAGGTAGCGCGGCTGGAACTCGTGCGCCTGCTCGAGCAGCATATCGCGGTTGCTCCACGCGGACAGCGCGAACACCTCGAACTCGTCGGGGTAGGCGCGGACGATGTCCAACGTCTGCCGCCCAATGGAACCGGTTGAACCCAGAATCGCGAGCTTCTTCATAATGTCCACACTTGCCACATGAATGCGAACGGCAGCGTCACCAGCATGCTGTCCATCCTGTCGAGAACGCCGCCGTGTCCCGGAAGCAAGGCCCCCGTGTCCTTGACGCCCGCTATCCGCTTCATCGCCGAGACCGTGAGGTCGCCGATGATTGCGCCAATTGCGAGCGTAACGCCCAGCGCGGCTACTGCCGGGAGACCTAGCGGCAGGTCTAATAACAGGGTAAGCCCAATGGCGGCCAGTACGCCAGCAAGAACGCCGCCGATGGTGCCCTCCCACGTCTTGTTGGGGCTGATTGACGTCAGCTGAGTCCGGCCGATCAGCTTGCCGACGGCAAAGGCGCCGGTGTCGATGGCCATGGTGCAGAGCAAGGCGGTCAGCGTCCATTCCAGACCGTTCTCCAGGTTGCGCATGAGGAGCGCGACGGCCAACGGCATCCCGACGTGGAACGGGCCCATCGCGCCCATCAAACGCAGCTGCCATCCCAGGCCCGGCCCCGGAGCGGTGAAGTGAAAGATGATCATTGCCAGCGCCGCCGCCGCAAAGGCCATGAGGAACTGCAGCGGTCCCCACACGGCGGCCTGGATCATGCCGATGGTCAGCGCCCAGGCGAAGAGGAGTCGCGGAGGAGAGTCGAAGGCCTTGCTCAGGCGGTTGTACTCGAAGACGGCCAGCGCGCCCGCGACGCTCGCCAGGGCGCCCATGTACGGCGCGCCAAGCAGCACAACGGCCAATACGACGGGGATGCCGACGAAGGCGGTTGCCACGCGGAGGGTGAGCATGGGCGGCTAGTCCGCGCTGTTGGGGAGCACCCCGCCAAAGCTCCGGCGCCGGCCCCGGTACGCCTCCAGCGCGCGAATGGCCTCGCCGCGGCCGAAGTCGGGCCAGCAGGCGTCGGTGACATAGTGTTCGGCGTACGCGCCCTGCCAGAGGAGGAAGTTGCTCAGGCGCATCTCGCCCGCCGTGCGGACGATCAGGTCGGGGTCCGGCACACCGTAGGTGTAGAGGTGCTGCGACAGCTTGGCCTCGTCAAGGTCCTCCGGCGCGGCCCCCGCCGCCAGCAGCCGGCGCACGGCCTGCAGGATCTCGTCGCGCCCGCCGTAATCGAAGGCGATGCTCAACTCGAAGCCGTCGTTGTCCTTCGTCAGCGCCACCGCCGCCTCGATGGAGGCCTGCAGCGACTGCGGCAGCCGGTCGAGGCGGCCGAGGTGGCGCAGCCGGACGCCCTCTTTGTGCAGCTCTCTCGTCTGACTGTCGATGACATCGGCGAGAAGGTCGAAGAGGCCGGTCACCTCATCCTCGGGCCGGGTCCAGTTCTCTGTGGAGAAGGCGAAGAGGGTCAGGTGCTTGACGCCGTACTCGGCGAAGCAGCGGGCCACGGGGCGGATGTTCTCCGTGCCCGCGCGGTGCCCGGCGAGCCGGGGCAGGCCGCGGCCCGCCGCCCACCGACCGTTGCCGTCCATGATGATGGCGACGTGCGCGGGGACTTCGTCAGGCGCGAATCGGGCCTGCGATTGCTCCGCCTCCGCTCCGGCGTACGCGTCCGGGGCCCGGCGTCTCTGCACGGGCTAGACCTCCATCAGTTCGGATTCTTTGGCCTCGCCCGTCTTGTCGATCTGCGCGATGTTGGTGTCGGTGATCTTCTGAAGCTGGTCCTGGAAGCGGCGGAGGTCGTCCTGCGACAGCTCCTTGTTCTTTTCCTGCGCGCGGATCTTGTCCTGCACGTCCCGCCGCACGTTTCGGACGGCCACCCGGGCGTCCTCGACGCGCTTGCGGACGGAGCGCGCCAGGTCCTTGCGCCGGTCTTCCGTCAGGACGGGCATTGTGAGCCGGATGACGGAGCCGTCGTTGTTGGGCGTGATGCCGAGGTCCGATTTATGGATGGCGCGCTCCACTGCCGACATCGCCGTCTTGTCCCACGGCTGGATGGCCAGCACACGCGCTTCCGGCACCGACACCGACGCGAGCTGGTTCAGCGGCATGTCCGTGCCGTAGTACTCCACGACGATGTGCTCGACGAGCCCGGGCCGCGCCCGTCCCGTCCTGACTGACTCCAGCTCTCGCTGCAGCGCGTCGTTGGCGCCGTGCATCCGGTGTTCGGCGTCCTTCAGGTGTTCGTCCGCAGTGGGCATGGCGTCCTCCTAATCCCTGCTCAGAAGACTCTCGGGGACGTCCGCGACAAGGGTCCCCAGCTGTTCCGCGTTGAGGAGCCTCATGAGGCTGCCTGGCTTGAATACGTCAAATACCACAATGGGCAGGTGGTTGTCCATGCACATGGAGACCGCCGTGTTGTCCATGACTTCCAGCCCCTTGTTCAGGACGTCCATGTACTCCAGGTAGTCGAAGCGCTTGGCGTCGGGATGGATGCGGGGGTCGGCGTCGTACACGCCGTCCACCTGGTTCTTCGCCATGAAGATGGCGTTGGCGCCGATCTCGACCGCCCGAAGCGCGGCGGCCGTGTCCGTGCTCATGAAGGGATTGCCCGTCCCCGCTGCGAAGATGACGACCCGCCCCTTCTCCAGGTGCCGGATCGCCCGCCGCCGGATGAACGGTTCCGCGACGGCCTGCACGCCAAGCGCGCTTTGCGTCCGGGTGTCCACGCCCATCTGCTCCAGAGCGTCCTGGAATGCGAGGGAGTTGATGAGCGTCGCAAGCATGCCGGCGTAGTCGGCGGCGGCCCGCTCCATGCCCCGCTCGGCGGCGTCTGCGCCGCGCCAGATGTTGCCGCCGCCCACGACGACGGCAAGCTCGACGCCGGTGGCGACCGCGTCCTTCACTTCCTGGGCAAGATAGTGCACGGCCTCGGAATCGATGCCGTAGCCCTGACTGCCCTGCAGCGACGCGCCGCTCAGCTTGAGGACAACGCGCCGATAGGCTGTTGCCATGGCGAGCCCCCTACTCCTCGGCCAGGGCGTAGCGGATGAAGCGCCGGACCTGGATGTTCTCTCCCATCTTCGCGATGGCGTCGTTCACCAGGTCCTGGATGGATTTGGACGGGTCCTTGATGAAGGACTGCTCCATGAGGCTCGCGCCCTCGCCCTCGTCTTCGGAGGTGACGCGGTCAGGGTCCATCGCCGCCACCTGCATGGCGAGATCGTGGGCCAGCGCCCGGAACTCATCCGTGCGGGCCACGAAGTCCGTCTCGCAGTTGAGCTCGAGCAGCGCGCCTATGCGGCTGCCGCTGTGGATGTAGGACTCCACGACGCCCTCGGCGGCGGAGCGGGACGCCTTCTTCGCCGCGCTGGCCAGGCCCTTCTCGCGCAGGATCGCCTGGGCCTTTCCAGAGTCGCCGTCAGCCTCCTGCAGCGCCGTGCGGCAGTCCAGAATGCCGGCCCCGGTAATCTCCCGGAGCTTTCTAATGTCCTCAACGCTTACTTGCACCATGACTCTTCCATCCTTTGCGTGCTGCCGGGGCGGTTTTGGGCGCACCACATCCGCGCCGTTGTGCCCCGTTGTAAAAGATCCGGGCTAGTTTTCGGTGTCGTCGCTGTCATCCGGGAAGAACACGTGGGCTTCCAGGTCCTCCTCGGAAGCCAGGTCATCGAAGTCTTCCGCGGTGGTGTAGGCCTGGAAATCGCCGGAGTCGACGACGGTATCGGCCTCGATGGCTTCCTGCTCCATGAGCATCGCCTCGCGCTGCTGCAGACCGGCGATGACGGCGTCCGCCATTCGGGCGGTCACGAGCCGGATCGAGCGGATGGCGTCGTCGTTGCCGGGGATGATGTAGTCGACGAGGTCCGGGTCGCAGTTGGTGTCGACCAGTGCGAAGATCGGGATGCGGGCCGCGCGGCCCTCCTCCACGGCAATGCGCTCCTTATCGATGTCGATGACGAAGAGCGCGCTTGGGGGCTTCTTCATGTTGCGGAGCCCGCGGAAGTACTTGCGCAACCGGCGGAGCTGGTCCTCCGCCTTCATGAAGTCCTTCTTGGGCAGCCGCCGCAACTCGCCGCGTTCCTGCCGGTCCTCAAGGTTGCGCATATGGTCTATGCGCGACTTGATGGTGGGAAAGTTGGTGAGCGTGCCGCCCAGCCACCGCTGGTTGACGTAGAGCATCTCGCAGCGGTTGGCCTCGTACTCAATGGTCTCCTGCGCCTGCTTCTTGGCGCCGACAAAAAGGATGTCGCCGCCATTCGCCACAAGGTCGGTCATGGCCTGCGCCGTCCGCTCCAGCAGGACGAGGGTCTGTTGCAGGTCAATGATGTGGATGCCGTTCCGCTGCGTGAAGATGAAGCTCTTCATCCGCGGCTGCCAACGCCGCGTCTGGTGTCCAAAGTGGACACCCGCCTCCAGCAGCGACTTCATGGTCACCGGCTCTCTGGCCGGCGGTTTCGGCTGTTCCTGTACTTCCGTGGTCACAACTTGCTCAGTAGTCAAACCGTGCAACTCCTCGTCCAAATAGTTGATCTGTTTGTAAGGGACACCGGGCAGGAGTATAGCATAGCTGCGAGAGCGGGGCAAAGCGTGGGGGCGCTGGATGTCGCTATATTCGCCGAGTCCCCGATAGAGCGGTCATTCGTTGGTCCAACGTTAGTGTTTCCAAACCATCGCGAGCGTAGTCCTCTGCGATGAGCCGGTCCACCAAACCCGCCCCGTCCGCAATTTGGAGGGCCTCAAGGATAGAGGCGCCGTTTTGCGGCGAGACGAGGCCGCTACGAAGGGTACGGTACAAGGCAATGCGGGCTGCATTCTTGTCTACGCCATAGGAATGCTGCAGAGCGACGTAAGCCTCGCCTATAACTTGATTCGACGCAACGACCTCAGCGCCTTGTTCAGCCAAAGTAAGCAATTGGCTCCTGCAATACAAATACAGGTCTTCAGGTTGCTCCGACAAGAGCCTCATCAGGACTGAGGTGTCAATCCCGTAGGGAGGGGTCATAGGTGCCATCTCTGAATGCGTCTATGTCGAAGGGTGGCGTATTGGGGTCTATCTTGTCGCGCAGATACCCCAGCATAGAAAGGTCAATCTCTCTCTGCTTGTGTTTCCTATCCGGTCGGAGAGCAATCCCGTCAGGCAGGCACACCACCTCGACATACTCTCCCGGTTTCACCCCCAGTGAATCCAGAGCCTCAGTAGGGATAGTTACCCGTCTATCAGCATTGATCTTGACACGCATTTCAGCCCCCGCATCCACATTAAACGGGCCTTCTGTAGCTGTCAATAGGCTAAACAGTTCATAATTTTGGTCTGAACTTGCCCTACCCCCGCCGCGCAAGGTTCTGCGCCAGCCGCACCAGCGATCGCACCGGGATGCCCGACGCGCCCTTCACCCACGCGCCGTGGTCGCGGCTCACCATGTACACGCCCGCGATGTCCATGTGCACCCACGGCGTGTCCTCGGCGAACTCGCCCACGAAGTGCGCCGCCGTGATGGACCCGGCCGGGCGGCCGCCGGTGTTCTTGATGTCGGCAACGTCGCTCTTGTTCTGCTCCTTGTAGTCGTCGTCCAGCGGCATCTGCCACATGCGCTCGCCCGACTCATCGCCGGCCGCGATGACCGCGTCCACCAGCTCCTGGTTATTGCTGAACACTCCGGCGCGGACGTTGCCCAGCGCGACGCCCATCGCGCCCGTCAGCGTCGCGATGTCCACGATGCGCTTCACCCCGAGCTCCTGGCGCGCGTAGGTGATCGCGTCGCCCAGCGTCAGCCGGCCCTCGGCGTCCGTGTTGTCCACCTCAATGGTCTTGCCGCTCATGGACTTGAGGATGTCGCCCGGCCTCGTGGCGGACCCGCTTGGCATGTTCTCTGTGGCTGCGGCGATCATCGTCACATTGATGCGCGGCTTCAGTTGCCCAATCGCGTGCATGGCGCCGATGACCGACGCGCCGCCGGACATGTCGGCCTTCATCCGGCCCATGCCCTCTGCTCCCTTGAGTGAAATGCCGCCGGAGTCAAACGTGATGCTCTTGCCGATGATTCCCAGGTTGTTGTCCGGGTCAGCCGGGTCCCCGTTGTAGCGGCAGATGATGAACTTGGGCGGCTCCACGCTGCCCTGCGCCACGCCGAGGAAGGCGCCCATCCCCAATTCCGCGCAGTCCGAGCGCTCCAGCACGCGGAAATCCAGCCCGTGCTGCGTCGCGACCTCCTCAGCGTGCAGGGCGAGGCGGGTCGGCGTCATCTCGTTGGCGGGCTGGTTGGCGAGGTCGCGGGCGAGAGACGCCGCTTCCGCCATGATCCGCCCGGTCTGCACACCGCGCTGCACCGCGGCCTCGTTCTCCGGGTCGAACACCATGACGGCGAGCTCCTCGGGCTTGCCGTGGTTGCCGTTGTCGCCCGACATGTGGTGGCGGAAGGTGTAGAGGCCCAGCAGCGTGCCCTCGGCGAGGGCGGTCGCGGCCTCCTCCGGGTCGATGCCGCCGATGCCCGCGCCGTGCAGGATTGTCGCGGCCTTCTTGACGCCGAGGCCGCGCAGGTATCGAGCAGCATCTCCCGCAACGTCGCGGATCGAGTTCACGTCGAAGCTGTCCTGCTTGCCGAGCCCCGCCACCACGACGCGCTTTGCCGGCATCTTGCCCAGCGTGTGAATGACGGCGTTGCCCTTCTTGCCGGTAATCTCGCCGTCTGCGATGAGGTCGCTGAGGGCGCCGTCGAGCGCCGTGTCCACGGCCCCAGTCGCGCCGCCGGGCGCCGTCACGCCCTGAAAGAGGTTCACGACGATAGCGTCAGCCGCGACCTCGGTGATGTCTCCAACTACTACTTTGATGTCCATGAGTCCTCCAATAATGCGCGCAGGAGCGCCGTGTGAGTTGGGGCCAGTGTATATGCAAACGCAGGGGCGGGGTAGCCTGTGTGTTCAGGGCGTCGCGTCGCGCTTTGAAGGGGAGCGGCCAAGGATACGCAAATTAGTCCTGGGCTGTTTCTATCGCGCTCTCCCGTTGCCCTGCAACTTCGGCGCTAAGTTGCAGTCCGAGGGCACGCACTACTTTTAGCACAGTGGAAAATTCCGGGTTGCCACTTGGAGACAACGCCTTATACAGGCTCTCTCTTCCCAATCCGGTGACGCGAGCCACATGTGCCATACCCTTGTATCTCGCAATATGGCCCAGCACGGCTGCTACGACTCGCGGATCGCCACCTTCGAGCGCAGCTTGAAGATACTCGGCGGCATAGGCATCGTTCTTGATATGCGTCGCTGGATCCCAGGGAATTGTCTTGGTCCTTTGTATCGTCAACGCAGTCCCCTCATAGTCCCCTGGCCAATTCCAGAGCGAGCCTGATGTCCCTTTCCTGGCTGTCCTTGTCGCCTCCGGCCAGAAGCACAACTACTGTCTGACCACTCTGCTTGTAGTAGACCCTGTAGCCTGGGCCAAGATTGATTCGCATTTCCGCAACGCCTTCACCCACGGGCCGCACATCCCCCGGGTTACCTAGCGACAATCGCTCGATTCGAACATCTATGCGCGCTTTCGCGGCACTGTCCTTGAGCCTCGAGAACCAGCGTGTGAACTCCGTAGTTTGGCGGACCTCAATCATCGGCTAGTGTATCCTGACGGATACTCCTTTGCAAGTGATTCCCCTAGTCACCTCCACCCAGCGATACCAGTGCCGTAGCCTCTACGCGTCCACGCCCGCCAGCTCCTCCGGCCCGATTGCCGCGCTTGCGAACTCCTCCGCAAATGCCTCCGGCGTCATATTCGCCGCCTCTGCCAGCTTGCCCAGCATCGCGGTGTCTTCAAGGTCGCGGCGGTTGAGCCTGATCATGTACTGTCGCGCCACGCGGTAGTGCTCAGACTGCATGTCAACCACGCGCACCTTCGTCCGCCCCGTTTCCGGGTCGCGCATCTGCTCGAAGGGGATGACGCGCAGGTTGCCGCCCTCCAGGCACACCATGCCGCCGTAGCGCAGCTCTTCGTCGTCCCCGTAGGAGTCAGACGTGAGGAAGCGCACCGCGCCGTGCCCAAGGTCTCGCGTGTAGTCGATGTCGAAGGGGATGGCCGGCGCGCACCGCAGCTCATAGCCAAGCACCACGTCGACGGCCGGCAGCGACAGTCCGCGCTCCTTGAAGCGGCGCTGCATCGCCCGCCGCAGCACCAGGCCCAGCGGCACGTCGCCGAGCCGGATGTGCCCGTAGGGGTCGCGCTCCGCAGTCTCACCTACAAGAGCCTCCAGCTCTTCACTGGTGAGCTTCTCCATGATGCCCTCGGCGACGACGGCCAGGCCGTCCTGCCGGCCCATGACCCGCCGTTTGTGGATAGCCCCCTCCAGGACGCGGCAGACGTCGTCCATGGTGATGTGCTCCGAGGGAAACTCCTCCGGCACGATGGTCACCGTCGCGCCCGCCGATTTGCCGATGCCCAGCGCAAGGTGGCCGGCCTTGCGCCCCATCGCGATGACGAAGAACCACCGGTTGGTGGTCCGCGAGTCCTCCATGAGGTTCATCACGATCCCGGTGCCCACGTGCCGCGCAGTCTCGTATCCGAAGGTGGGGAGGTCTGCGGGAAGCGGCAGGTCGTTGTCGATGGTCTTGGGGACGTGGATCGCGCGTATCGCCCCGCCGGTCGCCCGCGCGACGGCGTACGCCCCGAATGCCGTGTCGTCGCCGCCGATGGTGACGAGCGCGCCGATGCCCTGCGTTTGCAGGTTCGCAAAGCAGCGGGCGGTCCCGCCCTCGACCGCTGACGGGTTGGCGCGCGAAGTGCGCAGGATGGAGCCGCCCTGGTTGTGGATGCGCGAGACATCGGAGATATAGAGGTCGCGGAACCGCTCGGGGCCGCCGTCCATGAGCCCGGCGTAGCCGTCAATGATGCCGACCACCTCGTAGCCCCGGTTGATGGCCTCGATGGTGGCCGCGCTGATGACGCTGTTGATGCCCGGCGCAGGCCCGCCGCCCACGAGTATGCCTATCCGTCCCCTTGAAGTGCTCATATCCATCGCCTCCGCTTCACCCATGAACTGACCCGACTTTGGCCCGGCAATCCGGTCCATTGCAGGCAATCGCGCGCCCTCAACGAGACGGTTGCCCGATTTCCTTCATCTTTACAGGTTTGAGGCCTCGGCCGAGTGTCAGCGCAACGTGCCGGCGGCATTGCGCAGGGCGTCCATGCAACGCTCGCGGCCGAGCGCGACCATCGTCGCGAAGAGCGGCGGCGACACGGCACGCCCCGTCACCGCGGCGCGGATGGCGCCGAAGAGCTGCCCCGTCTTCAGTTCAAGCTCCTCCGCCATGGGCCGTAGGGACGCCTCCAGCGCCTCCTCTTCCCAATCGCCGACGGACTCCAGCCTCTCCGTGACCGCCGAGAGGGCTCCGAATGCCTGCTCAGGCGAGACGCCCTTCGGGACGAGGTCCTTCGCGGCGGGCGTCGGAAGACCCTCGAAGAAGAACGACAACAGAGCGGGCGCCTCATCCAACCGCTTCAACCGCTCCTGTATGAGCGGCGTCAATGTCGCCACATACTCAGCGTCGACGGGCCGTGCCACGCCGTCCGGCAGTCCGCTCTCGGCCTCGGGACGCTCCAGGAACGGCAGGATGCGCTCGGCGAGCTCTTTGGCGGGCAGTTGCCGGATGTAGAGGCCGTTCATCCATGTGAGCTTCTCGGCGTTGAAGATCGCCCCGGCCTTGCCCACGCGCTCCAGGTCAAAGTGCTCCACCAGCTCGTCGCGGGAGAACAACTCCGTGTGGTCGTCCAGCGACCAACCAAGGAGCGCCATGAAATTGGTCATCGCTTCCGGCAGGTAGCCACTGTTCTTGTATTCGAGGGTTGACGTTGCACCGTGGCGCTTCGACAACTTTGCGCGGTCCGGGCCCAGGATCATCGGCAGGTGCGCCAACACCGGCGGGTCCCAGCCGAGGGCGCGATACAGCAACACGTGGCGCGGTGCGCTCGGCAGCCACTCCTCCGCGCGCATGACGTGCGAGATCTGCATGAAGTGGTCGTCCACTACGTTGGCAAGGTGGTACGTCGGAAAGCCGTCGGACTTCAGGATGACGAAGTCGTCTATCAACGCCGGCTCGTAGGCAACGTCCCCGCGGATGAAGTCGTTGACGACGACCGTTCCGCTCTCGGTCGGGATGCGGAAGCGCACGACGTGCTTCTCCTCGGCAGCGCGGCGCTCGCGCTCCTCGGCGGTGAGTGCGGTCAGGCAGTGGCGGTCGTAGCCGGGAGGCTGCTGGTTGCGCTGCTGCTCTTTCCGCATCGCGTCAAGCCGCTCCGGCGAGCAGAAGCACGGGTAGGCGGCGCCGTTTGCCAGCAACGTGTCGACGGCCTCGCGGTACAGCGCCAGCCGCTCCGACTGGATGTACGGGCCGTAGTCGCCGTGGCTGCCCCCGCGTTCGCTCTCCGGGCCTTCGTCCCAATCGAGCCCCAGCCAGCGCAGCGACGCCAGGATCGAGTCCAGCGCGCCCTCCACCTTGCGCTCCTGGTCCGTGTCCTCGATGCGCAAGACGAAGGAGCCGCCCGAGTGCCGCGCGAACAGCCAGTTGAACAGCGCCGTCCTGATGTTCCCGATGTGGGGTTCACCCGTAGGACTCGGCGCGAACCGGACTCTGACCGTGTCTGCCATAGACCAATTACCTCCTCTTGCATTGTAGCAGAGTGCCCGAATGCCAAAGGAAAGGTGTTGTTACGGCGCGTTCAAGGGCGATGCCCAATGGGTGGTGTTGACGGCAACGCGGAAGTAAGATTGCGGAAGGCGGGCATGACCTGCCGGAAAGCGGTGCAAGATACTATGAAGAGACACCTTGACCTGCGAAGGCTTCTGGGCCCCTGGCTTGTTGTACTTTCCCTCGCCGTTGCTGTCCTTGCGATTGCCTCCTGCGGAGGCGACACGCCGGCCAAACCGGTAACCGATTCCGAGGAAGCGCTTGTGAGGTCAGAGGTGGAAGACCGCTCATTCCGCCAATTCGAGCCCTCCGTGGACGGTGACCCGCGAAAGGGCGTCGTCGTCGACTTCACGGACGGCTTCCGCTTGTGGGCACAGTACGCGGAAGGCGCGAACGCGGTGAACGAGTGGGAAATCGTCTCGGACGAGTACAGCTTCCAGAAGCACGGCTCTATCTCGGAAATCACCGTTAACTTCTCACAACCGCGCTCTTCCCAGACGCTGCCCACCATGTGCACAGACTGCATTGACACCGCTGGCGTGTCCGTCTCCATCGAGAGCGTCATAAGCACCACGAACATCAAATTCAAGATCAACGACCCGAACAACGTCCTCCCCTCGCCCTTCCCGGTCTTCGACTCGTGGACCAAGTTCGAGGAGGGGGAGATCGTCAACGGCGGTTAGGGCGCCGACCGATCGACGAAAAGACCCTGCCGCCCCAAGCGATGTCCCGCGGCGCTCTGCTATGATGAATGCAGTACTCATAGGAGCAGCCCGTGCCCCCAGAACGTCGACTGCCTGAATGGTTCCGGGTGCCCGCCCCCGGCGGCCCCAACTACCTCCGTCTGCGCAGCCTCGTGCTCAACGGCGGCCTCCACACCGTCTGCCAGGAAGCTCACTGTCCCAACATCGGCGACTGCTGGGACCGCGGCACCGCAACCTTCATGATTCTCGGCGACATCTGCACTTGGCGCTGCCACTACTGCGCTGTCACCACCGGCCGCCCGCTCGCCCTCGACCTCGGAGAACCGGCGCGCCTCGCCGAGACCGTCCGCCAGCTCGGCCTCGGCCACTGCGTCATCACCTCCGTCACCCGCGAGGACCTGCCCGACGGCGGCGCGTCCGTCTTCGCCGAGTGCATCGAGCGCATCCACGCCGCGCTGCCCGGCTGCACCGTCGAGGTGCTCATCCCCGACTTCAAGGGTGATGACGACGCCCTCCACACCGTCCTCGACGCGGGCCCCGCTGTCCTCAACCACAACATCGAGACCGTCCGCCCCGTCTTCCGCCGCGTCCGCCCCAAGGGCGGCTACGACCGCTCCCTCCGCCTCCTGCGCCGCTCAACGGAGATGGCCCCGCACATCCCCACCAAGTCCGGCATCATGGTCGGCCTCGGCGAGACGGAGGGCGACATCCGCGACACGATGGCCGACCTGCGTGAGGCCGGCTGCCGGCTCCTGACCATCGGCCAGTACCTCCGGCCGTCCAAGCTGCACTGGAAGCTTGAGCGCTTCTACACCCCGCAGGAGTTCGAGGCCCTCGCCGCCCTCGGCCGCACGATGGGCTTCGCGCACGTCGCCTCCGGCCCCCTGGTCCGCAGCTCCTACCACGCCGACGAGCAGGCGGCCGCGGCGAAGGGCGGGTAATGCAAGACGATTCCAGCACGTCTCAGATAGCGGATAGTGTGCGCATCAGGCTCCTCGACGCCGAAGTTGCGGAGTGGATCAGGGAGGATTGGCGCGTCGAGTCCCGTAGTAACTTTCAGGCTGTAATGGTCTCCGGGCGGCGGGTAAACCATCTGCTTCACCTTGTGCTTGCCCTTGTAACGGCGGGCCTGTGGATATTCGTATGGATCGCGCTGGTTCTCACCGGCGGCGAAAACCGTGAGCTCCTGTTGGTGGACATTTATGGGCTAATCAGCAGTGAGGAAGTCTAGACAGGCTGCCGATTTACCCTTCTAAGGGCTACTATAAGCGGAAGAGTCTGCCGCACTGAGCGGCATACCCATTGGACACGCCGGCGGTTTCGGGTGATGGGAGGGGTTGACAAGGTTATGAAGATATTGTATCTTTTACGTAAGGCGTAAAAATAATAGCTGGATTCAGGGGCCGCAAGACGCTCCAGTTCTTTCAGGGGCAGGACGTCCGGGAGTTCCGGGGCTTTGCCAGGCAGGCCATCAGAAGGTTGACCATGTTGGACAACGCGGAGACGCTCAGGGATCTTGCAGGCCTCGGCAGCAACAGGCTGGAACGCCTCTCGGGAGATCGGAATGGTCAATACAGCATCCGGATCAACCAGCAGTGGCGGATCTGCTTTCAATGGGGAGAGACTGGCCCCTACGACGTGGAGATAGTGGACTATCACAGATAGTGGACTGCCACCAGAAAGGCAACTGAAATGAATCCGATGAACGGCATGCCCCCAGTACACCCGGGCGAGATCCTCGCGGACGAGCTTGACGAGCTTGGGCTGTCCGCCAACGCCTTCGCCAAGGCGCTGGGCGTGCCAACCAACCGCATCACCGCCATCCTGAACGGCCAGCGCGGCGTCACCGCGGACACGGCCCTGCGGCTGGCGCGCTACTTCGGCACAGGGGCGCAGCTTTGGCTGAACCTGCAGAAGTCCTATGAACTCCGGCGAGCGGAGATTGATGCATGGGAGAGCATTCAACGGACGGTGCAGCCCCGCGTGCTGGCCATTGCCGAGGGGACGGACACCCCGCCGTACAAACCGTAGGGCAATCTCTCCGGCGCTCGTCTGGAACATCGTGGCAGCCGAACCGCACCCCTAGTTGGCGGACTCCAGCCACTCCTCCCAGAAGCTCGGCGTGCGCTCCTCGCCCTCGAACTCCACATCGACGACGCAGCCGCCGGGGCGCACCTGGTGCATGCGCTTCACTGTCCCGACCCTGCCGATGTACAGAAGGTCTTCACCTTCTTTCCTTGCCTCTTCAATGACCTTGACCGGCTGCCCCAGGTTGAACTTTGGCATGGAACCCCTCCATGACGCTTGGTGTGCTTCCGAACATAGCATATGACCGGGGTTGTGGAGACGCCAACAAGCGCCGCAGTCGATCGCTACACGTGCCGCTCCAGCACGAAGTCGCTGAGCTCCAGCAGCGCGCGCTTGGCGTCCGAGTCCGGCAGCGGCTCCAGCGATGAGATCGCCCGTTCCCGCAGCATGTCGGCCACCTCGTAGACGCCCGCCATGACGCCCGAGTTCCGCACCATGTCGACTGCCCGCTCCAGGTTCCTCTCGCGGTCGATGTCCCGGCACACGGCGACGACGGGGTTGTCCTCCGGGTACTGCTCCACCAGCAGCAGCGCAGGCAGCGTCAGCACGCCCGACGCGAGGTCGCTGCCCACCGGCTTGCCGATCTCCGCCGCCGAGCCCTCGAAGTC
>JAPONS010000056.1 GCA_026713825.1 Chloroflexota bacterium
CCGCACCTGGACGTCCACGGCGGCGGGCAGGACCTCGTGTTCCCGCACCACGAGAACGAGATCGCGCAGACGGAGGCGTACACAGGACAGGAGCCGTTTGCGCAGCACTGGGTGCACAACGGGCTGCTTCAGATGGACCAGGACAAGATGAGCAAGTCGCTGGGCAACCTGGTGACAGTGCGGGACGCACTGGACAAGTTTGGCCCGGACCCCATCCGTCTCTTCTTCCTGAACTCCCATTACCACAGCCCCCTTGCGTACTCAGAGGACAGCATTAGCGGGCAGCAGCGCGCCGCCGACCGGCTGCGCGCCGCGCTGGAAGCGCCAAGCAATGATGACGCTGCCGAGGGCCTTGACCCAACGCCGTACCGGGAGCGCTTCGTCGCGGCCATGGACGACGACCTGAACACGCCGCAGGCGCTGGCCTCCGTGTTCTCGCTGGCGCGGGACATCAACCGCGGCCGCGAGGAGGGGAAGGCACTGGCGGCGGCACAGGAGTGCCTGCGTGAGCTCACGGGGATCCTCGGGCTGCGGCTGGAGCCGGAGGGCTCGGCGTCCGGGCAGCCTGCAAACGCCTTCGTGGAGCTGCTGGCCGAGGTCCGGCAGGAGCTCCGGGCCAACAAGCAGTTTGCGCTGGCGGACCTCATCCGCAGCCGACTGCAGGAACTCGGCGTGTCGCTGGAGGACACCCCGGAGGGGTCCAAGTGGCGCTTCACCTCCAATTGAGCATGAACCTCCTTCCCGCAGTCCCTCGACACCCAACGAGGCTGCCGTCATGACTTCCCCACTGGTCGCAGACCTTTCCCGCCTTCTTCCCCCTCAGCGTGTGTCCGTCGACGCCGAGGAGCTCGCCCGCGTGTCGGGAGACGCACTGGCGGCGTACCGCGCATTCCAGCGCACGGGCGGCGTCGAGGTGGCGCCGTCTGTGCTGGTCAGCCCGACGTCCACGGAGGAGGTGGCGGCTGTCGCGGCGTACGCGTCGGAGCGGGGCATACCGCTTGTGCCGCGCGGGGGCGGGACGGGCGTCATGGGCGGCGCGGTGCCCGTCGAGGGGGCGATCGTCGTGGAGCTGCGCGGGCTGGACGTAGTGCACGAAATAGACCGCGAGGGTCGGCGGGTCACCGTCGGGGCCGGAGCGATACTGGAGGATGTCGAGGACGCGCTGGTCCGGAGCGGGCTGCTGCTGGGCCACGACCCGTGGAGCCGCCCCATTGCGACCGTTGGCGGGGCCATCTCCACCAACGGCATGGGGTACCTGGCGGGGAAGTACGGGAGCATGGGCGAGCAGGTGCTGGGACTGCAGGTGGCGCTCGGCACGGGCGAGATCATCGAGACGCCGGGCGTGCCGAAGGTGGCCGGGCCGGACGTGGACAGCCTGTTCATCGGCGCGGAGGGAGCCATGGGCATCATCACGCGCGCCACGCTGATCGCCCACCCGCAGCCGGAGGAGCGGCACCTGTGCGCCTACCGGTTCGGCGGGTTCATCGCGGGGGACAACGCCGTGCAGGAGATGCACGCCATCGGCCTGCGGCCGGCGATGGTGGACTTCGACGAGGAGTTCCCGCGCGAGCCCATCGGGCAGCCCGTAGAGAGCGAGACTACGCTGTACCTCTCGTTCGAAGGGTACCGCGAGGAGGTGGCGGCGCAACTCGAACGCGGCCACCGCATCTGCGTCGCGTCTGGCGGCGAGCTGCTGCCCGCCGAAGAGGTGGAGGAGTTCTGGCGGGAGCGGCACTCGTCGGCGGAGCGGTACAAGCGCGAGGTGCTGCTGCACGGGCACGCGGCGCGGCGGCGCAGGAGGCCGTGGCGGATGGACTACCTCCATGTCTCTATTCCTGCCTCCAAGGTGCCGGAGTACCACGATTACTGCCAGCGGCTGCTGGTGCAGCGGGGCATCCCCGTGCGCGAGTGGTCGCTGTGGGGACGGCCTGAGTATTTTTCGCTGTTAATCTCCGACCCCTCGCCGGAGGGGCGGACGGATGCCTCGCTGATGGGGCGGGCCGTGGACGACATCCTGACGGCGGCGCAGGACCTGGGCGGCTCCATGGAGTACTGCCACGGCGTCGGGTTGAAGCTTACGCACCTAATGCGCAGGGACCGCGGCGACGCGGGCTTCGAGGCGCTTCGGCGGGTGAAGCAGGCGCTGGACCCGCAGCGGGTGCTGAATCCGGGGAATTTGGATTTGTAAGGGCTTGCCTCTGGGGCTGAGAAGCGTACCCGAATCATGCTTGCCACTCTGCCCTACCTCTCTGGATACCGGCATTCGCCGGTATGGCGAGTATGGGGGTGGGGTCTTGGGTGTGCTCAGGGCGAACGGCTTGATGTAACCCGCACCAATTCTCCTCGTCCTATTCCGAGGGCCTGCGCGGCGCTGCCTTCCGGTTTGGCGATCTCTAACGTGTCCTGGCTGCCTACTATGGCCACCAAGGGACGGGTTGTGTCGTAGTGGGCGCTTAGACCCTCTATGCGGTGGGTGGCGATTTCCACCGTTGCGACTGGCGGCAGCATGCTTGCGTGAATGTTGGTGACGAGGTTGCCGTAGTGGTCTACGTGGATGACCTCGCCGGTTACTGCTCCGGCTTCAAGCTTAGGGAGTGGGAATGACAGGCGCCAGAGGCTTGTGGCAGGGTCGCCCAATTGGGAGGCGGGGACGCCGGCGGCGTAGTAGGCGGCGGCGGGGGCGAAGATGTCGCGGCCGTGGAAGGTGTTGGTGACGTGCGCTCGGCGGTAGGCGGGGTTGGTGAGATGCCATGCCCGGACGGTTGGAGGCAGGGGCGCGAGGGTGGGGGTGGATGGGGTGTCGTCAGCGTCGGGCCAGATGATGCGGGTGAAGAGGCCGTTGTCGGGGCCGATGAAGGCGCCTTGGGGGGTCTCGACGAGGATGGGACGGCGGTCGCTGCCTACGCCGGGGTCTACGACGGCGACGTAGACTGTGCCAGCCGGGAATGCGGGGGCTGCGTTGGCGAGGAGGTAGGCGCCGGCCTGGATGTCCTGGGGCGGGACGTCGTGGGTTATGTCTACTATTATGACGACCGGGTTGACGGTGAGGATGGCACCCTTGAGCTCGCCGACGTAGGTGTCGTGCAGGCCGAAGTCGGTCAGCAGGGCGATGACCGGGGCGGCCATCGCGGCCTACAGGTTGTAGAAGCGGGCGCTGAGGATGGCGAGGCCAACGAAGATGACGATCAGGCCGATGGTGAAGCGGAAGAGGAGGAGATCAATGCCCCGGCGGACGCGGAAGGTGCTCTGGGCGGCCCCGAATGCGCCGGAGCCTTCGCCGCGCACCTGCATCAGGATCACGGCGATCAGCAGGACGGAGACCAGAATCAGCGTTGCGTTCAAGAACGGTCCCATGTGTTTGCGTTACTTCCTTTCGTGACCCTTCATTGTCGGTGTCCTTCGACTCCTCAAGGGCGTACGGCCCCGCCCCCTGGATCCCGGCATTCGCCGGGAAGAAGAAACTATTCTAGCCCTTTCGGGCGGCGAGTTGCTCCTCCAGAAGCTGGTTGACGACGGCGGGGGCGGCGCGGCCACGGGTGGCCTTCATCACCTGACCCACGAGGAATTTTACCGCATTGTCCTTGCCGCCGAGATAGTCTTCTACAGCCTGCGGGTTGTTGTCGAGGGCTTCCCGCACCGCATCAAGGATGGCGCCCTCGTCCGTGACCTGCGAGAGGCCCTTGGCCTCGACGACCTTGCGCGGACTTGCGCCGGACTCGAACATTTCCTCAAGCACCTGCTTGGCCTGGGTAGAGCTTACAGTACGGTCATCGACGAGGTCTACGAGCTCAGAGAGGGCGGGGGCGGTCACCTTGCTCTCCCAAAGATCGAGGCCCGCCGCGTTCAGCAGACGGGCGAGCTCGGAGTTGACGAGGTTGGCGATGGCCTTGGCGCGGGCCTGGAGGGCATCGCCTTCAAGGGTCTTCGCGCCAACGGCCTCCTCGAAGAAGTCGGCGGTGCGGCGGCTGGCCGTCAGGAGCGATGCATCGTACTCGGAGAGGCCGTAGCCGCGCCGGAGGCGCTCGCGGCGCTTGTCCGGGAGCTCGGGGAGGCTCGCCCGGACCTCGTCGACCCAATCGCGGGAGATGAGCAGGGGCGGCAGGTCGGGTTCGGGCAGGTAGCGGTAGTCGTTGGCGTACTCCTTGGAGCGTTGGGAGACGGTCACGCCGCGGTCTTCAAGCCAGCCTCGGGTTTCCTGGGACACGGCGCCGCCGCTCTCCAGCACCTCTATCTGCCGCTGGATCTCATACTCCAGCGAGCGGAAGACGGCGCGGAGGCTGTTCATGTTCTTGACCTCCACCTTGGTGCCGTACTCGGTGGAGCCCCTGGGGCGGATGGAGACGTTGGCGTCACAGCGGAAGCTGCCCTGCTCCATGTCCGCGGTGGAGACGCCGATGTACTGGAGGATGGAACGGAGCTTCAGGAGGTACTGGCGGGCCTCGTCCGGGGTGCGGAGGTCGGGCTCGCCGACGACCTCCATGAGGGGGACGCCGGCGCGGTTGACGTCCATGAGGGCGTATCCGGCTCCAGCGCCGTCGCGGGCGTGCTGGAGCTTGGCGACATCCTCCTCGAGGTGGGCGCGGGTGATGCCGACCTTGCGGGGCTCGCCGTCGCTCTCGATGACCATCCATCCGCCGTAGGAGATGGGATTCTCAAACTGGGAGATCTGGTAGCCCTTCATCAGGTCGGGGTAGGAGTAGTTCTTGCGGTCGAACTGGGCGAACTCGCCGATGGAGCAGTTGAGGGCGAGGCCGGTGCGTATGACGTGCTCGACGGCCTGCTTGTTGATGACGGGGAGGACGCCGGGCATGGCGAGGCAGACCGGGCAGACGCCGGTGTTGGGGTCGTTGTCCTGATAGTCGGCCGGGCACGAGCAGAACATCTTGCTCCTGGTGAGGAGCTGCGCGTGCACCTCAAGGCCGATGACGGGTTCCCAGTCCACAGTGAGCGCTCCTTGCTTCGCGAGGGTGGGCGCGTTGCAATGCTTCAAGTATACGTACCGCAGCTACGGCGGGCAAGGCGGCGGCTGCGCGCGGGGGGTGCGGGTGATGCGTTGCCAAGATAAAACAACCTGCCTTACGTTGTAGCCAATGCGGCACATTTTAGCTACAACTCGAAATTTTTTCTGCAGGTCCCCCGAGGGCCGGGAGCTGTTCCGCGGTCGGATGTCGAGGCAGACCGTGCGGGTGAGGGCTGCATTGGAGGGCGTGATTGTTGCTTGCATGAAGGTAGGGTATCGGAGGGTGGGGGCTTCGCGCGAGGGGTTGGTGTCAGGGTGGGAGGATCGGGGATGCGCACTCGCGGGAGGGTTTGTGGGCGGGGATGCCCCTCCGGGCCGCCCCTCTGGATTCCTGCCTGCGCAGGAATGACGCGGCGGGGGGTGGGGAATGCCGTGACGGGGATGCGAGGAGGAATTGGCCGGTGGTTGGGATGCCCCGCGCGGCCGCCCGTGGATACCGTCCCCGTATCGTGGTACGGGGCATGCTTTCGCCGGTATGGAGGCGATGGGGGCTGGGATGGCGTGAGGGGTTAGGGGTCAGGGTGGGGTCCCGCCTCAGCGGGACGGGCGATTCACGAATCGCCCGTACAGAGGGTTGGGGTGCGAGAGGGGTTTTGGGTGGGGGCGCCCCGCTCGGCCGCCCCTGGATACCGGCCCCGTATCGTGGTACGGGGCATGCTTTCGCCGGTATGGAGGGAAGGGGGAGGAAGGGCGCTGCTTGTCGGGGTTCCTGCCTTCGCAGGAATGACGAGTAAGGGCAGGAATGACGCGAGCGGTAGGTGTGGGAGAGGGGGTTTCGCGCGAGGGGTTGATGTCAGGGTGCGGGGGCTCCCCCATCCCAGCCTTCCCCCTAGGGGGAAGGGGCTTAGGCGCATTGACACTGATTGTGGGGGCGTCTAGGCTTTGGCAATCTTCTGATACGCGTCACAGGTAGCCAGCAGCGCACAATCACGGGGCCAGCGGAAGGGGGCGCGATGCTCACGTTCCGGTACTCGCAGTGGGACGGGTCGCAGCAGGTGTTCGAGCCGGACCAGGACGAGCTGATGGAGGCGCTATCGGAGGACCTGATGGAGCACGGCGACATCAACCGCGCCCTGCGGGACATGATGCGCCGGGGGATGCAGATGCCCGACGGCCAGCGGCTCGACGGGCTGCGCGACATGATGGAGCGGCTCCGCCGCCAGCGACAGCAGCAGCTCCAGCGGCACAACATGGAGCACACCATGGATGCCCTGAAGGAGAAACTGCAGGATGTCCTGAACACCGAGCGCGAAGGCATGGAGCGCCGCGTGCAGGAGACGGAGGAGCGCGTCGGGGAGCCGGGGCAGGACGCGACCAAGGACCAGCTGCTCGAGAACCTGCGGCGGCAGGTGGAGCGGAACAAGGAGACGCTGGACAACCTGCCGGAGAGCCTGGGCGGGGCCGTGCGGGAGCTGAACGAGTACGAGTTCATGGACCCGGAGGCGGCGCGCAAGTTCCAAGAGCTGATGGATGAGCTTCGCGGGCAGATGGCGAACAACATGGTGCAGAACATGCGCCAGAACCTGGAGAACATGACGCCGGGCGACATGTCAGGGATGCGGCAGATGCTGCGAGACCTGAACGACATGCTGGAATCAGGCGGGGAACCGAATTTCCAGGAGTTCATGGACAAGTACGGCGGCATGTTCGGGCCGAACCCGCCGGAGAACCTGCAGGAACTGCTGGAGCACATGCGGCGGCAGATGGCGCAGATGGACTCGCTGCTAAACTCCATGTCGGCGGAGCAACGGCAGGAGCTCATGGACCTGATGGACTCGCTGATGGACGACGAGACGGCGCGGGAGCTGGGCCGGCTGGCGCAACTCATGGCGCAGTACCTGCCGCCGGACGATTTGGAGCAGCGCTACCCGTTCATGGGCGACGACCCGCTCGACCTGCAGCAGGCGATGCAACTGATGAGCGAGCTGCAGGACATGGACCAGCTCGAGAAGCAGCTACAGGAGGTGGGGCGGCGTGGGAACCTCGACGACCTTGACCTCGACGAGATCGAGCGGCTGCTGGGCGAGGAGGCGCGGCGGGACCTGGAGAAGCTGAAGGACATCGCGCGGATGCTGGAGGAGGCGGGATTCATCCGCAGCAACGGCGACCGGATGGAGCTGACGCCGCGGGGCATCCGCAAGATAGGGCAGAAGGCGCTCAAGGAGGTCTTCGCGAACCTGAAGAAGGACCGGCTGGCCAACCACGAGCTGTACGAGACGGGACTGCAGGGCGACCTCTCGGGGGCGACGCGGCAGCACCAGTTCGGCGACCCGTTCGACATCTCGCTGCAGAAGACGCTGAGCAACGCGATCGTGCGGAACGGGCCGGGGACGCCGGTGCAGGTGCATCCGAGCGACTTCGAGCTGGTGGAGCGGGAGGAGGCGACGCAGGCGGCGACGTGCGTGCTGCTGGACCAGAGCCGCTCGATGGGGCACTGGGGGAGCTGGTCGTCGGCGAAGAAGGTGGCGCTGGCGCTGATCGCGCTGGTGCGGAGCAAGTTCCCGCGGGACGCCATCTACCTCATCGGGTTCTCGGACTACGGGCGGCGCATCAAGGAGGAGGACCTGCCGGAGACATCGTGGAACGCGTGGGTGTCGGGGACGAACATGCAGCACGCGCTGATGATGTCGCGGAAGCTGCTGAGCTACCACAAGGGGGCAACGCGGCAGGTCATCATGATCACGGACGGCGAGCCGACGGCGCACATGGAGGGGGACTACGCGGCGTTCAGCTACCCGCCGAGCTTCCGGACGATGCAGGAGACGCTGAAGGAGGTACGGCGGTGCACGCAGGAGGGCGTGACCATCAACACCTTCATGCTGGAGTCAAACCCGTACCTGCTGGACTTCGTGGACAAGCTGACGCGGATCAACCGCGGGCGGGCGTTCTACACGAGCCCGTACCAGTTGGGCGAGTACGTGCTGGTGGACTACATCAATAATCGCCGGAAGCGGGTGTCGGCGTAGGGGGTGGTTCCTTCCCACCATCCCTGGATACCGGCTTTCGCCGGTATGGAGAGTCGGCGCAGGGGGTGTCGGCGTAGGGTGATCAGGTCGGGTGCACCCCGCCCCTGGATACCGGCTTTCGCCGGTATGGAGAGTCGGCGCAGGGGGTGTCGGCGTAGGGAGTTCAAGGCGAGGGCGCCCCACTGCCCCGCACCTCTGGATTCCTGCCTTCGCAGGAATGACGGGGCGGGGGGCAGGAATGACGCGGCGGGGGGCCTAGGGCGAGCGCGCCCAGCCCCTGGATACCGGCTTTCGCCGGTATGGAGAGTCGGCGCAGGGGGTGTCGGCGTAGGGGGCTGACACCCACCGCACGGCCCCCTGGATTCCCGCTTTCGCGGGAATGACGGTAGCGGTTGGCGGGTGTCGGCATGGGGGTTCAGGGCGAGGGCGCCCAGCCCCTGGATACCGGCTTCCGCCGGTATGGAGAGTCGGCGCAGGGGGTGTCAGCGTAGGGAGTTCAAGGCGAGGGCGCCCCTTGGCCCCGCACCTCTGGATTCCTGCCTTCGCAGGAATGACGATGGGAGGGGGAG
>JAPONS010000057.1 GCA_026713825.1 Chloroflexota bacterium
GAGGTGGGGCAGATGCGGCGAAGAGGGTTGGTGGAGAGGGCTCCCCTCCCGGCCCCTGGATACCGGCATCCGCCGGTATGGAGGCGGTGGGTGTTGGTTGGGGCTGAGGTTGTTGTGGTGGGGGTGCCCCACGTGCGCCGGGCCTCTGGATTCCCCCGCTTTCGCGGGGGCAGGCTCTGCCTGCGCAGGAATGACGCGAAGGTGGGGCAGATGCGGCGAAGAGGGTTGGTGGAGAGGGTGCCCCGCCCTGCCTCTGGATACCGGCGTTCGCCGGTATGGAGAACCCTGGGTGCGGCTACCCGGCCATGCGGTCTGCCAGCCAGTCAAACATTCTGTCGGTGAAGAGGCTGCGGACCAGGAGGACGGGGCGGGCGTACTGGCCGGCGACGTAGCGGGTCTTGGGGCGGCGGGCGCGCAGGGCCTTCGAGATGGCGTTGGCGATTACTGTGGGCGGGGAGCCGTGCGGGCCTGAACGGTCCATGCGGCTGGTTATTCTGCCAGCGATTTCGGCGTAGGGGGAGCCGGTGGAACGCTCGGCCATCGGGCTGAAGGCGATGCCGCCGAACTCGGTGCGGATGAGACCGGGCTCGACGATGACGACGTCGATGCCGAAGCGCTTCAGCTCCCACCTCAGGCAGTCGGACCAGCCCTCGATGGCGTGCTTTGTGGCGTGGTACCAGGAGCCGAGGGGGGTGTAGACCTTGCCGGCGACGGAGGAGACGTTCACGATCCTGCCCGCTTTCTGCTCACGCATGTGGGGGAGGACGAGCTGGGTGAGGCGCGCGAGGCCGAAGAGGTTGACCTCGAACTGGTAGCGGGCGTCGTCGAGGGAGATGTCCTCCATTGCGCCGAAGAGGCCGAAGCCGGCGTTGTTGACGAGGACGTCGACGCCGCCGTGCTCGGCGGTGATGCGCTCGACGGCGGCGACGAGGTCTTCCTCGCGGGTGACGTCCATCTTGAGGGCGACGGCGCCGAGGTCCTCGAGGCCGCGCATGTTCTCGACGCGGCGGGCGGCGGCGTAGACGGTGTAGCCCTCGCGGAGGAGGCGCTCGGCGGTCGACTTGCCGATGCCGGCGGAGGCGCCGGTGACGAGGACGGTGCGGCCGGCGCGTTGTTTGGACATTGTCATCGTGGTTTCTCCCGCGCTTGTTCCCACCATCGTAGCCCATCGGTGGGCGGATGGCTCTCCTTGGGCGACGGGTTCGCCTTGCCGTGACCCCCACGCTGCAATACACTCACGGGCACCGGGGGAATTGGCATTCGGGAGGACCGCTATGGCGGAGCGACACCAGGTAATCGTAGTCGGCGGCGGGCCGGTCGGCGTGGCCATGGGGCTCGACCTGGGCATGCGCGGGGTGGACGTGGTCGTCGTCGGGCGGCACCTGCTGCCGCAGCGGATCCCGAAGGGGCAGAACCTCTCGCAGCGGACGTTGGAGCACTTCTACTTCTGGGGCATCGAGGACGAGTTGCGGGCGGCGCGGGTGATGCCAAAGGGCTACCCGATCGGCGGGGTGACGGCGTACAAGAATTTGAACAGCGAGTACTGGTGGGCGCCGCCGGGACGCGAGCAGGTGCGGCGGTATTACTACGTGGAGAACGAGCGGCTGCCGCAGTACCTGACGGAAGAGGTGCTCCGCAAGCGCGCCGAGGATTTTCCGAACATCACGCTGCTCTATGGCTGGACAGCGCAGAACATCGAGCAGGATGAGGGCGGCGTGCGGGTGACGATCGAGGAGACGGAGGACGCGGCGCAGAAGGGCGGACGGTACTCGTGGGAGGGTTTCCTCGACATCGACGACGCGGGCAGAGAGACGGTCACGGGGACCGCGCGGGTGCTGGAGGCGGACTACGTCGTCGGGTGTGACGGGGCGCGGTCGATGGTGCGGGGCTGGATGGGCGTCGGCGCGAACGGGTCGGACTTCGACCAGAAGATGTGCCTGGCGGTGTTCCGGTCGACGGAGCTGCACGATCATCTGAGCCGCTTCCCTGAGTCGACAACGTTTCGCGCCATGGACCCGGAGCTCAAGGGGTACTGGATGTTCTTCGGGCGGGTGGAGGTCGGCACGAGCTGGTTTTTCCACGCGCCGGTGCCGGAGGACGCGACGCCGGAGAACTACGACTTCCAGGGGCTGCTGGAGAAGGCCGCGGGCGTGCCGTTCAAGGCGGAATTCGACCACGTGGGCTTCTGGAACCTGCGGGTGTCCGTCGCCGACCAGTACCAGGTGGGGCGTGTGTTCATCGCGGGGGACGCGGCGCACAGCCACCCGCCGTACGGGGGCTTCGGGCTGAACAACGGGCTTGAGGACGTGGCGAACCTGGGATGGAAGATCGCCGCGCGGCTGCAGGGCTGGGGCGGGGACACGCTGCTGGAATCGTACAGCGACGAGCGGCGGCAGGTGTTCTGGGAGACGGGCGAGGACTACATCGCCGCGGGCATTCGCCGGGACGCGAAGTTCTTTGAGACCTACTCGCCGGAGAAGGACGAGGAGGAGTTCAAGACGGAGTTCGCGAAGCTGGGCGCGGAGGGCGGCCGACGGACGACGGTGTACGAGCCGAACTTCGAGGGGTCGCAGGTGGTCTTCGGGCCGCCGGACGGGGTGAACAGCGCGCACGGATCGCACTCGTTCAAGGCGCGGCCGGGGCACCACTTGCCGCCGCAGCCGCTATCGTCGGGCAAGGAAGTCCACGAGGAGTACGGGCTGGGGTTCACGCTGCTGGCCTTCGACGCGCCTGATGGGAGCGTGCAGGCGTTCGGCGAGGCGGCGGAGGCGCTCGGGGTGCCGTTCACGGTGGTGGAGGACACGTACGAGGGCGGGCGCGAGAACTACGAGGCTCGGCTGGTGCTGGTGCGGCCGGACCAGTATTGCGTGTGGGCGGAGGACGAGGCGCCTGCGGACGCGGCGGCGGTGCTGCGGAGGGTGTGCGGGCTCTCATAGCGATCGGACGGTTGACTCGCTGACTGTGGATGCCGGACTCGCCATTGGCGGGCCGGCATCGTACGTGGACATCGAACTGCAATGGTCATGGTATGGGGCGACGTCGCCTGATTCCTTGTCTCGACACCAGTTTCTCTATTGCATCCGCACTTTGGCGGGTGTAGTATTGCGCGGCTGAGGGTTAAGAGAACGCCTCTCAGCTTTTTCTATTTTGGCGGGAGTGATGGCAAGCGAAAAGTCTTATTTGACGCCCGAAGGGTTCGAGAAGCTCTCCAAGGAGCTTGACCAGCTCAAGACGACACGCCGCCGCGAGGTGGCGGAGGAGCTGAAACGCGCCTCGGAGGTCGGCGGGACCGTGGACAACGCGGAGTACGACGAGGCGAAGCGCGACCAGGCGACGGTCGAGGGGCGCATCTTCGACCTGGAGACGACGCTGAACAACGCGGAGGTCATCCCCGGGCACGATACGCCGTCGGAGACGGTGACGGTGGGCTCGACGGTGGTGATACGGAACCCGGCAGGGAAGTCGGTGGAGTACACGATCGTCGGGAGCATGGAGGCGGACCCGGCGCACGGGCGGATCTCGAACGAATCGCCGGTGGGGCGCGCGATGCTGGGCAAGCGCGTTGGCGAGGATATCGACGTGCACGCGCCGAGCGGCGAGCAGGTGTTTACTGTTGTAGAGATCCGGTAGTCCCGCTCGCTTCTTAGCACCCTCTTTCAACTTGCAGTACCCTTGTGCGCTACAATTGTCGTGGTGCGCCCTGCAAGCGGGGGACTCCCCCATCCCGGCCCCGTATCGAGTACGGGGCAGGCTCTTCCCCCTGAGGGGGAAGGGGTTTGTGGTAGGGGCGGGAATGACGGATAGGACTGCATTTCGTGACTGAACGCGACGAGTATTTTCAGATACGGGCCGAGAAGGTTGAGCGGCTGCGCGAGCAGGGGATCGACCCGTTTCCGGCCCGGTATGGGCGGACGCATACGATTGCGGCGGCTCGGGCGTTGCTGGCGCGATGGTCGGAGCGGGGGCGGCCGGCACGGGAGCGCTCGGTGAGCGTGACTGGGCGGGTGACGGGCGTGCGCAACATGGGACGCGTCGCGTTCCTGGACCTTCGCGACGGGACGGGGTCGATGCAGGCGCAGTTCCGGCGCGACGTCATGGGCGGGGACTTCGAGCTGCTGAAATCGCTGGACCTTGGGGACTTTCTCGGCGTGCGGGGGCGGCTGATCCACACGCGGACGGGGGAGCCGACGGTGGAGGCGCGGTCGGCGACGATGCTGGGGAAGGCGCTGCGGCCGCCGCCGGATAAACGGCACGGGCTGCAGGACGTGCAGCAGCGGCTCCGGCAGCGGGAGGCGGACCTGATCGCCAACGACGAGGTGCGGGAGCGGTTCGTGCTGCGGAGCAAGCTGGTGGCGGCGATCCGGCGGTTCATGGACGGGCGCGACTACCTGGAGGTGGAGACGCCCATCCTGCTGAACGTGGCGGCGGGGGCGAACGCGCGGCCGTTTGTGACGCAGCACAACGCGCTGAGCCGGACGCTGTACCTGCGCATCGCGACGGAGCTGCATTTGAAGCGGTGCATCATCGGCGGGCTGGACCGGGTGTACGAGATCGGGCGGATCTTCCGCAACGAGGGGCTGGACGCGACGCACAACCCGGAGTTCACGTCGATGGAGAGCTACGAGGCGTACGCGGACTACAACGACATCATGTCGCTGGTGGAGACGCTGGTGTCGAGCGTGGCGACGGAGCTGCTGGGGACGACGAAGCTGGAGTACGGCGGCGAGGTAATCGACGTGAAGGCGCCTTGGCGGCGGCTGGACCTGCGGGAGGCGATCCTCGAGCACTCTGGCATCGACATCGACGTGGACTTGAACTCGTCAATGCTGGCGGAGCGGATGCGTGAAATAGGTGTCGTCGTGACGCAGGAGGACAGCTGGGGCAGACTCGTCGACAAGCTGCTAAGCGACAAGGTCGAGCCGCACCTCGTACAGCCCACATTCCTCGTCGACTACCCGGCAGAGATGACGCCGCTGGCCAAGAGCCACCCAACCAGAGAATTCTACGTGGAACGCTTCGAAGGGTACGTTGCTGGAATGGAGGTCTGCAACGCCTTTACGGAGTTGAACGACCCCATCGAGCAGCGGGAGCGGTTCGAGATGCAGGAGGCTCTGCGTCTCGATTACATGGGCGAGGATTTCGATCGGCTGGACGAAGAGTTCCTGACAGCCATTGAGTACGGGATGCCGCCGACGGGGGGGCTCGGTGTGGGGATAGACCGGCTGGCGATGCTGTTCAGCGGGCAGAGCACGGTGCGGGAGGTGGTGCTGTTTCCGCATTTGTCGTTGTCGCAGGATGAGGTGTTTCGGGCGGTGGACAAGGCGCTGGATGAGGTTGAAGAGGGACTCGTAGAATACATGAATGCGCTTGTGGATTACGCAGGCCATGACGTTGCCGCAACCGCCGAGTGGGATATCGATGATCTCGTTCAGCAGATGCGCAGTGCGCTTCCAGATGAGATTAGCGCGCGCATAACAGACGGCGAACTTAGGAGCCGAGCAGAAGTTCATGTGCGAAATTGGCGCATTTGAGGAATAGGCTAGGCGATGCCGACAGGTTCAGGTATACTGTCGTGCAGCACTATTGGAGGACTTGAAACGTGCCCAGTGAACGGTCTGCTCGAGTAACGGAAAGGCGCTCCCTGCGAAACCGGTCGGTGAAGCGCAGTCTGCGGACGTCGCGGACGAAGGCGGCGCGCGCGCTCAGCGGCGGGGACGCGGAGGCGGCGCAGCAGGCTGTCCACAGCACGCTCCGCGACATCGACGTGGCCGCTCGGAAGGGCGTCATCCACGCGAACAAGGCCGCCCGCACGAAATCGAGGCTCGCCCGGAAGCTCAACGCCGCGCAAGCCGACGCCTAGGCCCACCCCGGTCCGCTCCAATGAGCACTGTCAGGGCAATCGCCGTCGTCATCAGCGCACCCCACGACGTGAACCTTGTCCTAACTGTGCGCCGCCCCGACGATGACGATGACCTCCCCGGCGTCTGGGGGCTGCCCGCTACGACCGTTCGCAAGGGCGAGGCTGACTCCGATGCCGCGCTGCGGCTGGGCGAGACGAAGCTGTGCAGCCCCGTGACGCTCAGGAACCTTCTCTCCGACGGGACGCAAAACCGCCCCGACAACAAGCTCTACATGCGGCTGTACTCCGCGACCATGACCAACCCCGAGCCATCACTTCCTGCGAGCGCGGGGGAGGAGGGCGTCACTTTCTATGCCGAATGGCGATGGGCGCCGATGTCGTCGCTGGTGGAGGGGGCGGAGCGCGGGTCGCTGTGCTGCGCGCTGGCGCTGCGGTCGCACGGGGCGCGGGCACGGTGACGGGCATGGAGCAGCACGTCCTCGTCCGCTTCTACCACGAGATCGCCCTGAAGGGGGGCAACCGGCCGTGGTTCCTGAAGCACATGGGCGCGAACCTGCGGCGCGCGCTGGCAGGGACGGGCGTGGGGAAGATCCGGTGGAACGCGATGATGGCGAGCTTCCCGCTCCGCGACGAGGAGCAATGGGAGCTGGTGCGCAGCCGGCTGGAGGAGCTCATCGGGGTGGAACGATTCTCGCGGGCCATTAGCGTCGAACCGACGATGGACGCGATGAAGGAGGCTATCCCGGGGCTGATCGAGGGCCAGACACCGGAAACGTTTCGCATAGCGGCGCGGCGGGCCGACAAGCGGTTCCCGATGACCTCGCCGGAGATCAACCACGCGCTGGGCAGGCACGTGCAGGACCTGACGGGGTGGCCCGTGGACCTGAAGGACGCCGACCTGACGCTGTACGTGCAGACGACGGAGCGCGAGGCGCTGCTCTCGGCGGAGAGCCTGCCGGGGCCGGGCGGGATGCCGGTTGGCGTCGGCGGGCATGTGGCGGCGCTGCTGTCGGGGGGAATCGACTCGCCGGTGGCGGCGTACCAGATGATGCGGCGGGGGTGCAAGGTCACCTTCGTGCACTTCCACAGCTTCCCGCTGGTCGAGGGGACGTCACGGGAGAAGGCGGAGGAGCTGGTGGAGCTGCTGACGCACTACCAACAGAGCTCGCGGCTGCTGCTGGTGCCCTTCGCGGGGGCGCAGCAGCGGATCATCGTGACGGTGCCGCCGGCGTACCGGGTGGCGGTGTACCGGCGGTTCATGGTGCGGATAGCGGAGGCGCTGGCGGTGAAGCACGGGGCGGCGGCGCTGGTGACGGGGGACAGCCTGGGGCAGGTGAGCTCGCAGACGCTGGAGAACCTGACGACGATAGGCGCGGCGGCGGAGCGGCTGCCGCTGTTCCGGCCGCTGCTCACGATGGACAAGGGCGAGATCATCGACATTGCACGGCCGCTGGGGACGTACCCGATCTCCATCATCCCGGACCAGGACTGCTGCTCGCTGTTCGTGCCGCGGCACCCGGTGATCAAGAGCCGCATCCAGGACGTGGAACGGATGGAGGCGGAGCTGCCGGTGGAGGAGCTGGTCAAGGCGGCGCTGGAGGCGGTGGAGGAGCGGGTGTACCACTGGCCGCCCGCCGCGGCGAAACGCGGGACAGACGAAGGCGCGACGGCTGGATGAGTCGTCACAGAGGCGAACAAATCAGCGAAATTGCCTCCTCCTGCCCCTTGACACGGTTATGCCACGGTCAATAGGATAGGAACGAACATTCGTTTGTATACATAAATCCAGGGAGGCTGGCATGGTGTCCACGAATCGGAAGCTGTCCGAGCGACAGAACAAGATGCTTGAGTTCATTTCCAACTTTGTGAAGGAGCACCCGTACCCACCCTCAGTGCGGGAGATCCAGATGGGATGCAGCATCAGCTCCACTTCCGTGGTGGACTACAACCTGCACATCCTGCGGCGGGAGGGCTACATCAAGCGGTCGCCGGACATTTCCCGGGGGATCCAGCTTCTGGACAAGGACACGGGGCGCGCCATGGGGCACCCGAACACCGTCGCGGTGCCGGTCCTCGGGGCCATCGCGGCGGGGGAGCCGCTGATGGCCTTCCCGGAGGCGTCGGAAGCGGGGGAGACGATGGAGCTGCCCTTGTCCATGCTGCCGGCGCGAACGGACGGCATCTACGCGCTGCGCGTGAAGGGGCAGTCGATGATCGAGGACCTGATCGACGACGGGGACGTCGTGGTGTTCCAGCGGCGGGAGACGGCGAGCCCCGGCGAGATGGTGGCGGCGTGGCTGAAGGAGCGCGGGGAGGCGACGCTGAAGCGGTACTACCCCGAAGGCGCCCGCATCCGGCTGCAGCCAGCCAACTCGGCGATGTCGCCCATCTACGAGGACGCGGACAACGTGGATGTGCAGGGCGTCGTGGTGGGCGTCATCCGGATGTACCGGTAGGCGGACAGCAACACCAAGCAAGGAAAAGAGAACGCCGCGCCATTTGGCGCGGCGTTCTTCGTTTGCACCTATGCTCCAGCCAGGAAGCTAGCCCTCCGTGATGTAGCGGTAGGCGGAGAGGGCGGCGGTGATGCCGTCGCCGACGGAGGTGCCTAGCTGGCGGTCGGAGTACTGGCGGATGTCGCCGGCCGCGTAGACGCCAGGGACGTCGGTCTCCATGCGTATGTTGGTGATGACGTGGCCGCCGTTGTCGAGCGGCACCTTGCCCTGGAGGAAGCCGGAGTTGGGGTGGAAGCCGATGTAGATGAAGACGGCGGCGGTGGGGTACTCGTATTGCTGCCCGCTCTTGAGGTCCTCGAGGAGGACGCGGTCGACGCCGCCGTTGCCGCGGATCTCCCTGACGGCGTGGCTGAACTTGAAGTTGAAGTTGTCAGTCGCGAAGGCGCGCTCCTGCAGCACCTTGGTGGCCCGGAGCTCGTCCCGGCGGTGGACAAGGGTGAGGCTCTTGACGATGCGGCTGAGGTACATGCCCTCGTCGATGGCGGCGTCGCCACCGCCGACGACGACGGTGTCCTCGCCGGCGAAGAAGTTGCCGTCGCAGGTGGCGCAGTAGGTGACGCCGCGGCCGGCGAACTCGTCCTCGCCGGGGACGCCGAGCTTGTTGTGCGCGCCGCCTGCGGTGACGATGATGGTCTTCGCCGTGTACTCGCGCTCCTCGCCGACAACGACCTTGACGTCGCCGTCGACCTTGAGGTCGATGACGGTGTCGTACTCGAAGAGGGTGCCGGTGTTCTCGGCCTGCTTGTGCATGGCCATGCCGATATCGGGGCCGAGGACGCCGTCGGGGAACCCTGGGTAGTTCTCGATGTCGGAGGTGTTGAGGATCTGCCCGCCGGGGGCGAGTTGCTCGACGATGACCGTCTTCAGTTGCGCTCGCGTGGCGTAGATGGCGGCGCTCAGGCCGGCGGCGCCTCCGCCAATAATTACGACATCGTACTCTGCTTCCATAGTCCACCCTGCTGTTGAATTGTGCTAATTCCATTGTAGCCCAGCAACCGGGAGAGGGGTAGATTCGGCCGCGCGGCCTATTCTGATTTAATCGCCAGTTAACATATTGCGCAGTTGTGTTAATATTACGAGTTAACTGCTAATCCTTACTTGATTGTCTTAAGGATAGCGGTTCCCTACCATGGCCCTAGCCGGCCGCATCGCACTTCCCCGAACTCCGAGGTTGTGCAGCATTTCAATACGCGCCAGCTAGCGAGACAGCCGAGGAGGGGTGCGTTGGAGCAGGAAAACATCGTCCTGGAAGTACGGGACCTGAAGGTGTTCTACGGCTCTTTCAACGCGCTTCGAGACATCAGCATTGAAATACCGCGACACCAAGTGACGGCGCTCATCGGGCCGTCGGGCTGCGGGAAGAGCACCTTCCTGCGATGCTTCAACCGCATGAACGACCTGATCGCCGGCTCGTCGGTGCAGGGGCAGGTCCTTTACCGCGGCAACGACATCTACGCGCCAACGATCGACGCGACGCGGATCCGGTCGGAGATAGGCATGGTGTTCCAGAAGCCGAACCCGTTCCCGAAGACCATCTACGAGAACGTGGCGTTCGGGCTGAAGATCAACGGGTACCAGGGCAACATGGCGGAGGCGGTCGAGCGGTCGCTGCGGCGCGCGGCGCTGTGGGACGAGGTCAAGGACCGGCTGAACAAGAGCGCGTTCCAGCTCTCGGGCGGGCAGCAGCAACGGCTCTGCATCGCGCGGGCGCTGGCGGTGGAGCCGGAGGTCATCCTGATGGACGAGCCGGCGTCGGCGCTCGACCCGATCGCGACGCTGGCGATCGAGGAGCTGATCCGGGAGCTGTGCGTCGAGGTGTCGATCGTCATCGTGACGCACAACATGCAGCAGGCGGCGCGGGTGTCGGACCAGACGGCCTTCCTGATGATGGGCGAGGACCGCGCCGGCTACCTGGTTGAGTACGGCGACACCAAAGAGATGTTCACCAACCCGAAGAACGAGCGGACAGAGGCGTACATAACGGGACGGTTCAGCTAGCCAAGGAGGCGGCGATGGCACGCGCAAGCTTCGACATTCACCTGCATCACCTGCTGGACGAGCTCATGCAACTGGGCGGCATGGTGGAGAAGGCCATCGCCACGTCTCTCCAGGCGCTGAGGGACCGCGACCTGAAGACCTCCGAGCGGGTCATAAAGGAGGACGACTTCATCGACCGGAAGCGCTGGGAGATGGAGGAGCGCTGCCTGGAGCTGATCGCGACGCAGCAGCCGATGGCAGTCGACCTGCGGGTCCTCGTGACCATCCTGCACATCTCCGTGGAGCTGGAGCGGATGGGGGACTACGCCGAGGGCATCGGGAAGATCAGCCTATTGATGGGGGACGAGCCGCCGCTGAAGCCGCTGGTCGACATCCCGCTGATGGCGGCGAAGGCGAGCGACATGCTGAACCGGAGCCTGGACGCGCTGGTGCGGCGCGACACGACTGAGGCCCTCGCGGTGTGCAACAAGGACGACGAAGTCGACGAGCTGTACGACGTCGTGTACCGCGACCTGCTCGATCTGATGATCCAGGACCCGGCGAACGTGCAGCGGGCGACGTACCTGCTGTGGGTGGCGCACGACCTGGAGCGCATCGCGGACCGGGCCACGAACATCGCTGAGCGGGTGATCTTCATGGTCACCGGCAAGTTGACGGAGGTCAACGTCTCCAAGTACTAGACCCCTCGGCGTCCGTTCTCCCTGAGCGTGCGAGAACCCTCAACGGGAGAACGGACGCCTTGTTCTCTCCAGCCGCACCCGCGCATGGGCATCCCCGCAATGGCGTGCGCCGTTCCTTGCTTCGCTGGTGTACACTAACTTCATCAGTATGTGCCGGCCGCCTCGGCATTGTTTTTCGCATCGGAACGGCTGTGGAAAGGTTGGCGGTTGGCTACAGATTTGCTGTGAGTGAATCATTAGCGGGAGAGTTAGGCGGTGCGTTTCCGGTCTTCTAAGAAGGGCGAGCACATCTTCTTCCTGCTGGAGCAGAACGCGCTGAACGCCGGCAAGGCGGGGCGGCTGCTCCGGGGGTTGATGGAGCACACCGAGGGCATGAAAGGGCAGGTCGAGGAGATCGCGGCCCTGGAGCGCTTTGGGGACGAGATTGTCCAGCAGACGGCCGTCGCGTTGCAGCAGGGGAAGACGGCGCCCATGGACCGCCGCGACATCGCCGCGCTGACGGACGCGCTGGACGGGGTCGTGGACGGGGTTGGGAGCGTGGCGGCGTCGATGCCGGCGTACGGGCTGGACGCGCCCTCGGAGCGCGCGCGGTCGATGGCGGAGGCCATCGCGCAGTCGTGCGGCGAGCTACAGAAGGGCGTCGGGCTGCTGAAGGCCGGCCCCGAGAGGCACTCGGAGATACTGTCGCTGACGGCGTCGGTGCGGGCGCGGGCCGCGGCGATGGAGCGGGCCAACGGCGGGCTGCTTGCGCCGCACTTCGCGGAGGGGCAGGACGCGGAGACCATCCTCAAGTGGCGCGACGTTTACGGCGACCTGCGGCGGGCGCTGGGCGAGACGCGCTCGGCGGCGGCGGCGCTCGAGGGGGCGGTGATGCCGCGGGGCAGGGGGCGCTTTCGGCGCAGTCTGTCACACCCGGCTTAGCACAGCCCTTGCCGCGCCCCCGCGCCCCCGCATCACCCTTGCTTCATCCGTACAAATGGTCTATTGTGCGATACTGTGCAAGCGGACCTGAATCCACGCCAAGGAGCGACGCCGTGACGGCCAACTTCACCAACCGCACCCTCTGGACGGGCGACAACCTGGACATCATGCGCGGGCTGAACTCCGAGTCTGTGGACCTGATCTATCTGGACCCGCCCTTCAACTCCAATCAGGAATACTCCGCACCCATCGGCTCCGAGGCGGCGGGCGCGGCCTTCAAGGACACGTGGACGCTGAACGACGTTGACCTAGCGTGGCACGGGCTCATTGCGGAGGAGCACCCCGGCCTCTACCGGATCATTGACGCCGCCGGCGCCGCACATGGCAAGGGAATGAAATCCTACCTGATTATGATGGGTGTCAGGCTGTTGGAGATTCATCGTGTCTTGAAGGTCGCAGGCGCTGTTTACCTCCATTGTGATGACACCGCAAGCCACTACCTTAAAATGCTGATGGATTCTGTGTTTGGCGATGGAAACTTCAAGAATGAAATCTCTTGGCAGCGTTTCAACTTCCACGCTGATGCAAAGCGCTTTGGCAGAGTCTGTGACCGGATTCTGTTCTACACCAAATCCCAAGCGCACAATTTCAATCGACTCCGAGTGCCCTTCTCAGAGCAATACGTGTCAAGCAAGTTCACACACCAAGACCCTAATGGGCGAAGATTCAGGCTGGACAACCTAAATCCACCAGCGGGCCGCGGGCCGGTCTATGAATTCCATGGCGTTACCAAAGCCTGGCGATTCACTGAGGAGAAGATGCTAGCTTTGGAGAGCGAAGGTCGAATTTACACTCAAAGCAGGGTTCCACAATTGAAGCGGTTTTTGGACGAACTGGATGGTCAAGCCGTCCATGACAATTGGCACGACATTCCTCCCATCAACTCAAGGGCCAAGGAGCGCACGGGCTACCCAACGCAGAAGCCACTCGCCCTGCTGGAACGCATCATCAAGGCCAGCAGCAACGAGGGCGACGTTGTGCTGGACCCCTTCTGCGGCTGCGCCACTGCCCTCATCGCCGCCGAGAAGCTGGAACGACAGTGGGTCGGCATTGACATTTCCCCCGCTGCCAAGCGGCTGGTCAAGAGCCGGATGGAGCGGGAGCTGGGCCTGTTTGGGATGCAAGCGATCTACCGTGACGACATTCCGCAACGGACCGACATGGGCAAGCTGCCGTCGCCGCAGACGCACAAGCACACGCTCTACGGGGTGCAAGAGGGGGTCTGCATCGGGTGCAAGATCATGTTCCCGTTCAAGAACATGACGATAGACCACATCGTGCCCCAGTCGAAGGGCGGCTCGGACCACATCGAGAACCTGCAACTGCTGTGTGGCGCGTGCAACTCGATGAAGGGGACGAAGTCGCAGGCGGAGTTTTTGGCGGCGCTGGCGCAGGCGGGGGGGTAAGGGGGAGAGGGGTCATGGGGAAATCCATACCGCACGAATCTGAGATAGACAACACCCGCAAGCACATGATCCCTCAGTTTTATCTTAAGGGGTTTTCTGCCGGTAAGCGTAGGATTTATGCATTCGACAAGAAGCACCCTGAGCTTGGCGTAAAGATACAACTCATTAAGAAAACAGCAGTGTCGAAACTTGCCTACTCCGCGGAAAACGATGATGAACTTGGGCGTCGTGAGCAGGTATGGAGTCTGTTACTGCAAGAGACTTTGCCTAAGAGTGCGTCGTTCTTGAACAAGGCAATTGCTGACAGGGAGTACGCGCGGCCATTCCGAGAGACTCTAGCCATGTTTGTCTTGGATTCAATAGCACGCAGTCCAGGCATGCGTGATCGGATAGAGAAACCGTTAAGGGATGGATTAGAGGACTATTGGGCGTTTTGGCGACAACAAATTGATGTTGCTGGCGTTCATTCCGGGGTGCCTACCGGTCAGGTGCAGAGCGTACTCGAAGGCGTTCGTGCAAAGTTCCACCCCGACCGATACCCAGAATGGTCAGCAATCTACCTCAAGCCATTCCTCCCGGAGGAACACATCTCCGCGTACGCGCTGGTGGCTGACGGGATTTGGCGATTTCTTGAGGCCCCGGAGGGCCGGGGCTTCATTACGGCGGACATTCCGGCCATTTGCTGGGATTATAGATTTTTCAGTATGCCGCTTTCCCGCAAGCTACTCTTGGAAGGTGTATGGGGAGACGCTCGCCAAGAAAGCGCCGTTTTGAGGGACTTAGCTATGGATGATGAGGCGATGACTCTTGTGAACCGCCGCATGTTTCAGAATGCTGAACGCTGGGTCTATGCCTCGTCAGAGGGTGAGCTGCATCGCTTTCTTGGTGCGGAGTAGGGCTGCGCCCAGCCTGCTGACAATCGAGTGCTTCCTTCCAGGTTTCCGGCCTCCGCCGTGATTGCACGGCTCCCCCCTACCGCCCTGCGCGGGCGCGGTTTGCGCCGAGGAGGGTGCTGGCTGAGCCGAGGAGCGCCGCCCATGCTGATGAGGGCTGCTCGTGTCGTGATGTTCTCCTCCGCTGGGTTTCTGGATACCGGCATTCGCCGGTATGAGGAGGGTGGGGTCAGGGCGAACGGGGCCGCCTGCCCCTCTGGATTCCCGCCTTCGCGGGAATGACGGATGAGAGTTCCCCCCTACCCCTACGACGCCGTCTTTGCACGCATCACGCCCAGCAGGGCGCCGACGGTGGCTAACAGGGCGACGTAGGCGAGGACCATTGCCGGGATGTAGAGGACGATGACCGGTACGTCTGCCAGGACGTAGACGCCCAGGGCGAACGGCAGCGCTATCAGCCCCATGAATGCACCCATGAGCACGCCTATGCCTATGGCCTTTCCCTCGTCGGGTTTGTCCAGGGACTGGCCTGCGAAGAAGCCGCCTGCCAGCGGGCCGAGGGGGCCGGTGATGAAGTGGACCACGGGGATGATGAGGCCTATGAGGGCGATGCCGGTGCCGATTAGCGCGGCTCGTGCCACGGTGTCCTCCTGTGTGCGGTGTGTTTGTCCGAGGCTCTCCGCCGCGTGGTATCATGCCGGCAGACGCCATCGCCCGACGCTGCGCCCCGGAGGTCGAGATGGAAGTGTACCTGCTGGACTACATCCTGCACGAGCCCAGTGAAGATCAGGGCGGCCTCTATATGGCCGAGATACCGGAACTGCCCGGTTGCCGCGCATGGGCCGAGACCGCCAACCAGACTCTCACCGATCTGTCCACGGTAGCCGAGCAATTCATCCTCTCCTACAGAGATAGGGGCAAGTCCCTTCCGCCCGGGATCGCCCGTTCCCTGTCCGGCCAGGGCAGGATCTCCGTCGCCGTATGACATACCGGGAGTTGACCGGAAAGCTCAGAAGGCTCGGATGCGTCTTTGACCGGCAGGTAGGGGGTTCGCACGAAATCCGGCTCAACCCGGCCAACGACCAGGAAACCACCATTCCCAGACATGGCAACCGCGACCTTGCTACAGGGACTGTCCACGGAATTCGCAGAGACTTGGGGATCACCCGCGAGGACTTCGACCGGACGCAGGATAAAGCGGGGGCCACAAGGGTTCCCCCTACGCCCTACTCCTCCGGGTTCGCTGCCGCCGCGATTCTGGATACCGGCATTCGCCGGTATGAGGAGAGGGGGTGGTTCCTCTGCCTGTTTCGTGGCGGGGACTCCCCGCCGCCGGCCTCTGGATACCGGCATTCGCCGGTATGACGGGTGCGGGGCAGCCTACCCGCTTGCCTCCAGCTTGGCGAGGGAGTGGAGGAGGCGTTTTACGCCTGTGCCGTCGAAGGCGACGGTGACCTCGTAGTCGTCTTTGGTGGGTTTGCAGTTGACGACGACGCCCTCGCCGAAGGTGGCGTGGGAGACGCGGTCGCCAGGGTCGAAGGGCGGCGGGCCGGTGGGGGTGTCGGCGCCGTCCGTTCGCCCCCGTATCAAGTACGGGGCAGGCTCTTCGATTTCCCTCAGGGTGAACGGATTGGAGCGGGCGCGGCTGCCGGTGCGGGTGGCGGCCCTGGTTTCCTGGCGGGCTTCGCGTTCGCCCTCGGGCGAGGCTATGAGCTCGCGGGGGATGTCGGCGAGGAAGCGCGAGGGGATGCCGGGCAGGGAGTTGCCCATGACGCGGCGGCGGAAGGCGCGGGTGAGGTAGAGGCGCTCTTTGGCTCGCGTCATGCCGACGTAGCAGAGGCGCCGTTCCTCCTCCATCTCTCCGGGGTCGTCGAATGAGCGGATGTGCGGGAGCATGCCCTCTTCCATGCCGACCATGAACATGGCGGGGAACTCCAAGCCCTTGGCCTGGTGCAGGGTGATGAGGGTGACGCCGTCGCTGGAGTCCGCGTTGTCGGCGTCAGAGACGAGGGCGACCTGCTCGAGGAAGGCGGCGAGGCCGTCGGGGGGCGGGACGCCGGCGAAGTCGGCGGCGACGGTGCGGAGCTCACGGATGTTGTCCCAACGGTCCTCGCCCTGCTCGTCGTCGCTGAGGATGTGGTCGCGGTAGCCGGTGGGCTGGAGGACGAGGTCGAGGAGCTCGGCGGCCTCGAGCTCGGTGACGGCCTGCTGGAGCTCCTTGAGGACGGCGCCGAGGCGGGAGAGGGAGGCCTTGCCCGCCCGCGGGATGGGGGTGTCGACCTCGGGGTCGTCGGCGAGGATGTCGAGGGCGCGGCGCATGGGGATGTTGAGGGTGCGCGACCATCGATTAAGCTCGTCGACGGAGCGCTGGCCGATGCCTCGGGGCGGGACGTTCAGGATGCGTTCGAGGCTGACGTCGTCGGCGGGGTTGTTGAGGACGCGGAGATAGGCGATGACGTCCTTGATCTCCTTGCGCTGGTAGAAGCGGAGGGCGCCGACGAGGCGGTAGGGGATGCCGTGGCGGATGCAGGCCTCCTCCAGCGCGCGGGACTGGGCGTTGACGCGGTAGGCGACGGCGGCGTCGCCGAATTGGAGCTCGCCTGCGCGGCGGAGGCGGTCGACTTCCTTGATGACCCAGAGGGCCTCGTCGCCCTCGTCGTAGGCCTCATGGACGAAGACGCGGAGGCCGGCGGGGGCGGTGGGGAGCAGACGCTTCTCGACGCGCTGGCGGTTGCCGCTGATGACCTTCTCGGCGGCGGAGAGGATGTTGGCGGAGGAGCGGTAGTTCTCCTCGAGGAGGACGGTCTCGGCGTCGTGGAAGTCGTTTCGGAAGCTGAGGATGTTGCGGATGTCCGCGTGGCGCCAGGAGTAGATGGACTGGTCGGGGTCGCCGACGACGGCGATGTTGCGCCACCTGCCGGCGAGCTGCTTGGCGATCTCGTACTGGGCGACGTTGGTGTCCTGGAACTCGTCGACCATGAGGTGGCGGTAGCGTGTCTGGTAGCGTTCCAGGACTTCAGGGTGGCTGGCGAATAGGTAGTAGGTCATGAGGAGCAGGTCGTCAAAATCGACGGCCTGGTTGGCGCGGAGCATGCGCTGGTACTCCTCGTAGGCGCGCAGGGTCACCTCCTCAAAGTAGGAGCCGACGTTGGCGCGGTAGACGGCGGGGTCCATGAGCTGGGCCTTGGCGCCGGAGATGCCGCTGAGGATGGCGCCGGGGGTGAACTGCTTGGGCTCAATGCCCGCGCTGACCATTGCCTTCTTGAGGAGGCTGACCTGGTCGTCGCGGTCGTAGATGGTGAAGCCGCGGTCGATGTTGATGGCCTCGCCGGACTCGCGGAGGATGCGGGAGCAGAGGGCGTGGAAGGTGCCGGCGGTGATCTGCTCGGCGATGGGGCCGCCGAGGAGGCGGGCGAGGCGGTCGCGGAGCTCGCGGGCGGCCTTGTTCGTGAACGTGAGGACGCAGATGCCGCGGGGGCCGACGCCGACGGTGTGGACGAGGTAGGCGACGCGATGGACGATGACGCGGGTCTTGCCGCTGCCGGGGCCCGCGACGATGAGCAGCGGGCCATCGATGTGCTGGACGGCCCGCTGTTGGGCGTCGTTGAGGCCTTGGAGGAGGGAGTCTGTCGTCATACGCTAGCAGTATAGCAGCGCGGGCGGCTCCATCGGCGGGGTGACGGCGCCGGTTCCGGGGGTGTTTGGGGGTGGGCCTCCTGGATACCGGCCCCATATCGGAGTACGGGGCCGGTATGCGCGGGTATGACGCCAGGGGCGCTGTGCTATCCTGTTTCAACAAGAGGTGAGGATGAACAACCCTCCGGCCCACGCCATAGCGTCGATATCGTTCGGGTCCACCTATGCGGATGTTGCCGCGCTGGTGGGGGCCTTTCTCCTCTTTGTGCTGCTCTCCTACCTTGTGCACTTCATTCTCGACCGGGTGGCGGACAGCCTGAAGCGCAAGCAGAGGGCGGAGGTGATCGAGCACCTCATTCAGGCGACGTACCGTCCCATCACGCTCTTCTTTCTGGTGCAGGGGATCCTGGCCGTCGCGGTCTTGCTCAGCCAGATGGAGCGGTGGCACGGCGTCATTGGCCTGGACGCGTGGCTCAACATCATCTTCCGCGGCTGGGCGGTCCTAACGTTGCTGCTGGTGGCGGCGGGCGGCGCCCGGGCTTTGGGCGTCGTGCTGACCTGGTACGGCGAGAACCTTGCGGACGACGAGGGCGCCATACTCGCGCCGAGCCTCATCAATCCCCTGCGCCGCTTTGCCACGCTGGGCATCTACATCATCGCGATCCTGCTGGCCCTGGAGTTGGTGGGCATCAGCGTGACGCCGCTGGTGGCGGGTCTCGGCATCGGCGGTCTGGCTGTCGCGCTGGCGGTGCAGCCGACGCTGTCGAACTTCTTCGCGGGCAGCTACCTCTCTGGCGACCGGGTCATCAGCGCGGGGGACTTCGTCGAGCTGGAGAACGGATTTCAGGGCTACGTGGTGGACGTGGGATGGCGGAGCACACGGCTGCGGACGCCGTACAACAACCTCGTGGTGGTGCCGAACTCGCGGCTGGCCGACAGCATGCTGACGAACTATTCGAGCCCGGAGGAGCAGATCGGGGTGCTCGTCATGTGCGGCGTGAGCTACAGCAGCGCGCTGGCAGACGTGGAGCGGATGGCCAAGGAGGCGGCGCAGAAGGTCGTCGACAACACGGACGGCGCGGACAAGGGGATGGCGCCGTGGTTCGGGTTCGAGACGTTCGGCGACTCCAACATCGACTTCTGGGTGTGGGTGCAGGCCAACAGCCGGATCGATTCCTTCATCGTCAAGAGTGAGCTGATCAAGGCGCTGCACGAGCGGTTCGGGGCGGAGGGGATCTCCATCAACTACCCGATGCGCCACCTGGTGTTCCCGGAGGACGGGCTGCCGGTGACGCATACCGAGGGCGACGGGCCGTCGGCGTAGCCGGGGCGAGGCCCTTCGGCAGGCTCAGGGTGAACGTCGGCCGCCGTCACACTGGCGGCGCAACCTCGTAGACGACGCTTTCCCAGAGTGTCTTCGGCAGGGCGACTAGAGCGTCGTGGCCGGGCTCGCGGACGTCGAGGACGCGCTTGCGGGTGACGGGGCCGAAGCGCTCGGCCCACGGGCACCACTCGCGGAAGCCCGCGAGGGTGTGGGCCTCGCCGCCGAGGAAGAAGTGCTCGATATCACGCTCGTACGGGGTGAGTCGGGCCTGCAACTCCTCACAGACTTCCTTGTAGAGCTCGTGCATCTGGCCCTCTCGGATGCGGCGGAAGCGGTTGGACGACGAGCCGCCCTTCTTGTGGCGCCCCTTGACGAAGCGGCGGTCGGTCTTGGACGCGAGCAGGCGCTCGCCGCGGTAGACGCCGATGCCGTAGCGGCCGAGGCGCACGAGGCAGGCGGCGATGACGGGCTCGGTGTCCAAGAGGGCGAGCAGGGGCGTTGCGTCGATGCCTTCTGTCTGCATCTCGACGGCGAGGGGGAGCGGGGGGAGGACGGCGCGGAGGAGGCGTCCGTCCCAGAAGAGCGCGGCGCCGACGTCGGATGCGGCGATGGCGGCGGTCACGCGGTCGAGGCCGTCGGCGCCGGCGAGGGTGGGCGAGAGCTCGGCGAGCGGGGGCGGCGCGCTCCAAGGCGCGAGGCAGGCGGTGCGAGCCGTCGCGCCGGGCCTCGCGAGGAGGGCGTCGAGGTAACGGCGCATGCGGTCCTTCGGCAGGACGCGGCGGGTGACGGCGGCGGTGTGGGTCGTCATGCTCCAACTGTACCCCACACCTTGACGCAGCGTCAGCCTGCGCGGGATTGCTGAGTGGGGTACACTATGCGGATTCCAAGCTGAACGGGGGTCTACTATGGCGACGTTCAAGGTTGTGGCGCAGAAGCCGCCTGTTCCTACGCCGATGCAGCCCGGGGATTTCGACCTCGAGATGGAGGCGCTGGCGGGCATTGACGCGGAGATTGTGGAGCTGGAGGCAACGACGGAGGATGAGTTTATCGCGGGGGCGCGGGACGCCGACGCGGTGATGGCGCGAGGGCGGCGGATGACGAAGAACATCATCGACAGCCTGGAGCGGTGCAAGGTCATCGCGCTGGGGAGCGTCGGGGCGGACTCGGTGGACGTTGACGCCGCGACGGCGCGGAACATCCCCGTCACCAACTGCCCGGACACCTTCATCGAGGAGGTGGCCGACCACACGATGATGCTGATTCTCTCGACGTTCCGGCGGCTGACGACGATGGACCGGATGGTGCGGGAGTCGCGGTGGCGCGAGGGACGGCCGCTGCTGTCGGAGTTTCCTCGGCTGATGGGGCAGACGCTGGGGTTCATCGGCTTTGGACACGTGCCGCGGGCTACGGCGATCCGGGCGTCTGGGTTCGGCATGCGGATGCTGGCGTACGACCCGTACATCGAGGAGCTGGTGATGAGCGGGTACGGGGTCGAGCCGGTCGGGTTGATGGAGCTGCTGGAGAAGTCGGACATCGTCTCGATGCATGCGCCGGCGACGGCGGAGGCCGATGGTATGCTGACGCACCGGCACTTTCAGGCGATGAAGCCGACGGCGCTCTTCATCAACAACGGGCGCGGGCCGACGGTCCACGAAGAGGCGCTCATCCAGGCGCTGCAGGAAGGATGGATTGCCGCGGCGGGGCTGGACGTGCTCGAGAAAGAGCCGCCGGACCCGGAGAACCCGCTGCTGCACATGGACAACGTCATCCTGACGCCGCACGTGGCGTCGGCGTCGGCGCGGATGGCGCCGGAGTCTCGGCGGCGGGTGGGCACGGAGATCGCGCTGGTGCTGACGGGGCGGTGGCCGAAGTCTTGCGTGAACCCGTCAGTGCTGGAGAAGACGGACCTGCGGCGGTGGCAGCCGTACTCGATGGAGCGCGGGCCGGGGTCGTAGAGACTGGAAGCGCGCGCCCTTCGACAGGCTCAGGGCGAACGGAGGGATGACATTGGCGACTGTCGCGGTTCCAGCCAGCATCGAGGATGTGACGCCGGAGTGGCTGACGGCTGCGCTGCGCGAGAGTGGGCTCGACGTGCGGGTGGCCTCGGTGACGGCGCAGAGCATCGGCGAGGGTTTCGGCGTCAACGGGATGACCTCTCGGCTGCGGGTCGAGTACGCAGCGGGCGACGGGCCGCCGTCGTTTGTGATGAAGCTGCCAGCGACGATGCCGGAGAGCAAGGCCATCGGGCTGCGGCTGGGGTTCTACGAGAACGAGATCCGCTTCTACGACGAGCTTGCGGGCGGCGTGTCCGTCAACCTGCCTCGACATTACTACACCGGCATGGACAAGGAGCGGCAGGACTACGCGCTGCTGCTGGAGGACATGGCGCCCGCGACGCCCGGCGACGACATCGCGAGTTGCTCGCTGGAGGATGCGCAGCTCATCGTGGACGAGCTTCCGAAGCTGCATGTGCCGTGGTGGAACAGCGAACTGCTGCCGACGCTCGAGTGGCTGCCTGTCGGCGAGCCGAACATCGAGGCGGCGAACCAGCGGTTCCAGGAGACCCTATTTCCGGCGACGATTGAGCACTACGGCAGTACGCTGTCGCCGACTGCATACCGGGTGGCGGAGAAGTACTCTCGGGGGCTGGTGCACATCGTGAAGCAGATGACAGCGGCCCCGTACACGCTGACGCACAGCGACTACCGGCTGGTGAATATGCTGCTGGGCGGGACGGGGGAAAGCCGACAGATCACGGTGCTCGACTGGCAGCGTGTCGCGCTGGGGAAGGGGCCCATCGACGTGGCCTTCTTCACGGTGCTGAGTTTGCCGCCGGAGACGCGGCGGGCTTGGCAGTGGGGGCTGGTGGAGCGGTACCACGAGGGGCTGCTGGAGCGGGGAATCAAGGGCTACAGCCTGGAGGAGTGCCAGCGCGACTATCGGCTGTGCGCCTTCGCGCCGTCGCGTATCGCGCTGGCGCACGGGTCACGGCCGCGATCGCAGCTCGACGGGGACGCGGGCGTGTTGCTGCAGGCGACGCTGATGCAGCGAGCGGCGGCCGCGATGGAAGATTTGGACATGGAGGAGTTTTTGTAGAGGCAACCCTCGTGGTTGCCTTGGGCGCCCACAAGGGGCGCTCCTATGCCGGCGCCCCTCGGGGTTCCCCTGCCTTCCATACCGGGGTGCGGGGCAGGCTTCGAGGGAACGACGGAGGTGTCGCGTTTGTCGGGGTTCCTGCCTGCGCAGGAACGACGGTTGGGAGGAGAATCTGGAGGCAGGCCAATGGCAGACGTGGAGGTTCCATCCGGACTTACAGACATAACAGCTGAGTGGATGACGGAGGTGCTGCGCGGGCGCGGGCTTGACGTGGAGGTCGCGTCCGTGACGCCGGAGGTGGGCGCGGAAGGCTCGGGGGTGAACGGCATCACCTGCCGGTTGTTCCTGGAGTACGCGCGTGGCGGCGAGGGCGCGCCGGCGTCGCTCGTGGTGAAGCTGCCGTCGACGTCGGAGACCATCAAGGGGGTCGCGATCCGGCAGCGGTTCTACCACAACGAAATCTACTTCTACGACGACATCGCGGACAGGATCACGGTCAACATCCCGCGGCACTACTACGGAGGCATCGACGACGAGCGGCAGAACTTCGCGCTGCTGATGCAGGACATGACGCCTGCCGTCGTGGGGGACGACATCGGGAGCTGCACCAAGGAAGAGGCGGTGCTGGCGGTGCGGGAGATCCCCAAGCTGCACGCGCCGTGGTGGGAGCACCCGGACCTCGACAGCTTCGCGTGGCTGCCCGTCGGGGAGCCGAACCTGGCCGTGGCCGACGCCCGGTTCGCGAACGAGGTGCTGCCGGGGGTGATGCGCAACTACGGCGACGAGCTTTCGCCGAAGGTGCGGGGTATCATCGAGCGGTACTGCACCAACTTCACCGAGACCGTTCTGAGCATGTGCACGAGCCCCAGGACGCTGACGCACAGCGACTACCGGCTGACGAACATGCTGTTCGGCGGGCCGCCGGACGCGCGGGAGATCACGGTGGTCGACTGGCAGCGGGTGGCGATTGCTCGCGGGCCGGTGGACGTGGCGTTCTTCGCGGTGCTGAGCCTGACGCCGGAGCTGCGGCGGGCGTGGGAGCGGGAGCTGGTGGAGCAGTACCACGACGCGCTGATGGCGGAGGGCGTGAAAGGGTACTCGCTGGAGGCGTGCTGGCGGGACTACCGGCTGTGCGCCATCGGGCCGTCGCGGATCACGCTGTCGTTCTCGGCGCGGCCGCGGGAGGACATGGGCGGCGCGCACCTGCTCGCGCTGCAGCAGACGCTGATCTCGCGCGTGTCGGCGGCGATGGAGGACCTGGACATGGAGGAGTTTGTGTAGGGGGGGCGTGGCTTGACGAAATCACGAGCTTTCACCCTGACCCTTGTGCTGCACATGTAAGTGGGCCCAGTTATGCCGTACCATGCGAAGGCCGCCCTGTCCTGCGGGGGCTGGCAGGATCCCGAAATCGGAGGAATCAGCGCTCTATGCCGAACAATAGCTGTGAACAGGTTGACCTGATCCTCGTCGGCTGCGTCAAAAGCAAGCGCCATCATGCCAGCCTCGCCCGAGATATCTACACGTCACCACTCTGGGTGGGAGTTGAGGGGATACAAGATGCATGTACCGGACATTCACCACGCGGCCATCATGGCCGAGGCAATCGCAAGCGACTTCTACAACGACCGGTTCGACCTGTCCGCGAGGAAGGAGGGGTCCGGCAGCTTACGGCCGCAAATGCCGGGGAGCGACCAGGCGACGCGCCTGCGCAATTCAGGAGCATCTCTCCGAGCCGTGCGCCTGTTCCTGACATTCGTTTCAGCGATGGACCGCGCTCGTGACGCCACGCGTCTTTGGAATAGCGGGGCTGAGCTGTTTCAAGCGTACCCGGAGGTCTTTGAACCCGCTGAGGCATCAGCGATCCCGCTCTCCATGCTCCGCGCGAGGCTGTCTAAATACGGAGTGAGCCAACGTCATGGCCCAGACTCCTCCGGCTGGCACACCATTGCCCGCAGCCTTGCGGCAAGAGGAAACCCTGTAAGCCGGGTAGTGGATTCCGGCGTTGGGAACGCCAGAGAATTGCTCAGTTACCTGCGTATCAAGCACAGGGGGCAATCCCTGTTTCCCTTGCTCAGGGGCCCGAGGATCGGGCCGATGTGGGTGCGTATGCTTGTCACTCTAGGCGGGGCCACGATAGACGACATGGACATCATCCCTGTCTCGGTGGACGTGCATGTTCGCCGTGTTACACAAAACCTGGGGGTCGTGGACACTTTGGATATGTCAGAAAGAGAAGCGAGAGAAGTGATTCAGGACACCTGGCGCGCAGCCATAGCCAGAACGAACATAGTGGGTCCGCCCGAAATAGCCAACACGTCTGCGGCGCTTGACACGGCCCTGTGGGTATTCGGGAGGCTTGGGTGCAGTCATTGTGAGAAGGTGCCCCGGCCGGTGCCCATCAGTCGTGCATGCGACCACTGCCAGCTGCGCATTGCACCCTGACACGCGCCTCTTGCGTGCGTCGCCCCTTTCCGGCTACTTTCATTTGTGCGGTGGGCTTGCACGGGATTCGGCGGGGCAGCGTCGACAGGGCGTCCGCGGGCCTCTAACAGCTACGAATTGACTTGGAAAACAACCCGTAGCCGAAATTGGATGAATTAGATACGAATTGTTTTCCAGATAAACCATTGTGCGGACAGGACGACGCTCTCTCACGGCTTACCCTCGATCGGGAGTGGGTCAAGGCTTTGACGGAAATGACCGTGCAAGGCTGGTGAGGGTTTCCGGGAGGGGCGCTTTGGGGCTAGTCCGCGCCCAGCACGACGGTGCCCGTGGACGAGAGCAGCCCGCCGGTGCCGTTGACCAGCATAGCTACGAAATCTGTCGCGCGTCTAACGGCGTCTCCACAACCTGCCTGCCTGCTAGCTCGACGCGATACGCTGTCGCGCCTGCCCTTGCGCTGACCACCTCGGACAGCTCTGTGCCCACGAAGTGGATGGCGGCGTCATCGTCTATGGCGTAGCCGGGCGGGAACCCTTCCGCGACGAGGCTGTGGTAGAGGGGCCGGCGCTGTTCCTCGCCGTCGTAGTGGGGGCAGTGGGAGCCGGGCAGGAATCCGAGGCCGTCGTGGAGGGGCTTGAGCTCGTTCACGTCGAAGGAGTCGGTGGTCCCGCACTCGAACCAGCAGAGGGAGCCCGCGCTTCCCCCGCAGAGCACGATGCCGGCCTCCCATGCCTCCTTCAACGCTACGTCGACGCCGTGCGTCCGCCAAACGGCCAGCAGGTTTGCCGTGTTGCCGCCCAAGACGAGGATGATGTCCTGGCTGAGGAGGTATTCTCGAATGTCACGTACTGTGCGATTGAACAGGGCCAGGTGGGTCGGCTCACAGGCGGAGGCCGGGAAGTTGCTGTAGAACTGCACGAGGTGGGGAGCGGAATCGCCGGTGGCGGTTGGTATGCAACACACCCTGGGGCGGTCCTTGCCCGTTAGCGACAGGACGTACTTGTGCATAGGGTGCATTCCGACCGCGGCCGGCCGGGTCCCTCCGAATGCGACTATGTGCTTTCCTTCCATGACTTCCCCATTTCACGAGACGGGTGGACGGTTGGCGCTCGACAAAGGGCGAGCGGCGTGGCGCTAATCGGCGCCGAGGACGATGGTGCCGGTGGAGGAGAGGAGGCCGCCGGTGCCGTTGATTAGAGCGAGCTTCGGGTTGTCGAGCTGGCGGTCGCCGGCCTCGCCGCGGAGCTGGCGGACGGCCTCGACGATGAGGAAGATGCCGTACATGCCGGGGTGGGTGTAGCTGAGTCCGCCGCCGCTGGTGTTCAGGGGGAAGCCGCCGCCGGGGGCGGTGCGCTGCCCCGCGACGAAGTCAGGGCCCTCGCCCGGGCCGCAGAAGCCGAGCCCCTCGAGCGTCACGAGCGTGGTGTAGGTGAAGGAGTCGTAGACCATCGTGAGATCGATGTCGTCGTGGGTGACGCCGGCGGCCTGGAGGGCGGCGGGGCCGGTGACGCGGGACACGGTCGAGGTGAGGTCAGGCATCTGGCTGACGATGGCGTGGTCGTGGCTCTCGGCGCCGGAGAGGACCCAGACGGGCGGCTTACGGAGGTCGCGGGCGCGCTCGGCTGAGGTTACGACGACGGAGGCGCCGGCGTCGGTTACGAGGCAGCAGTCGAGCAGGTGGAATGGCCAGGTAATCCAGCGTGAGTCGTGGTAGTCGTCGAAGGTCATAGGGTCGCGCATCATCGCCTTGGGGTTCAATTGCGCCCACCTGCGCGTGGAGACGGCGATCTCCGCGAGGGCCTGCCGCGTGCGGTCCTCGCCGTACTGGTGCATGTAGCGGGTGCAGGCGAGGGCGTAGTTGACGGGCGGGCCGATGAGGCCGAAGGGCGACTCGTACTGCTGGCCGGGCACGTTGGGTTCGGCGAAGCCACCGCCGCCACCGGAGCCTCGGAGGCGCATGCTGCGGCCGGCCTGGCCGTGGGTGATGAGGGCGACCTCACAGTAGCCGGCGTTGATGGCCGTCATGGCGTGGGCCACGTGGATGACGAAGGACGAGCCGCCGACGGCGGTCGTGTCGGTGAAGCGCGGGTGGATGCCGAGGTACTCGCCGGTGGCGAGGGTGGAGAAGCCCGCGGTGAAGAGGCCGTCAACGTCGTCCCTGGAGAGCCCGGCGTCCTCCAGCGCGTTGTGGGCGGCCTCGGCGTGGTGCTGGAGCGCAGACTTGTTCTCGACGACCCCGATGGCGTCGGACTCGGCGGCGCCGACGATAGCGACGCTGCGGCGGAGGTCAGGCATGGCGTCCTCTCTGCCTTCGACAGGCTCAGGGCGAACGGTTGTTGAGGCTATGCCCCGTAGAACTCCTTGAGGTCGGGCGAGATGGTGAGCTTGGCCTCGGTGAGTTCCTGGACTTCCTCCGGCGTGAAGCCGGGGGCGATCTCTCGCAGCAGGAAGCCTTCGGGCGTGATGTCGAAGAGGCCGAGGTCGGTGACGACGCGTGAGACGACGTTGACGGCGGTGACCGGCAGCTTGCAGCGATTCAGCAGGCGCGGCTGGCCGTCGCGGGTGGTGTGCTCGAGGGCGAGCCAGACGCGCTTGGCGCCGACGGCGAGGTCCATGGCGCCGCCGATGCCGCCTCCCTTGCGGCCAAGGGTCTTCCAGTTTGCGAAATCGCCGTGCTCGGCGACCTCGTACGCGCCGAGGACGGTCACGTCGACGTAGCCGCCGCGGATGACGGTGAAGGAGTCGGCGTGGTGCAGGATGGACGCGCCGGGCTTCATGGTCACGTACTGGACGCCGGCGTTGACCAGGTTCGGATGCTCCTCGCCCTCGGCGGCTAGCGGGCCGTAGCCGATGAGGCCGTTCTCTGACTGGAAGACGATGTCCTTGTCCGCGTACTCGTAGTTGGAGCAGAGGGTGGGCATGCCGACGCCGAGGTTGGCGACCCAGCCGTCCTCGAACTCCATCGCCAGGCGGTTGCACATGGTCTGGCGGTCGAGCCGCTTCTTGTCCGTAGTCGTCATGGCTCCTCCGATGTCCTATGCTCGCCGTTCCGACGGCAGGGTCCAGAGGCCCTCGGGCGGCGGCGGAATCTTGACCACCCGGTCGACGAAGATGCCGGGGGGGTGCACCTGATTGGGGTCCATCCCGCCGAGCTCCACGATGTCGCCCTCGATCTCGACGAGGGTGCACTTGGCGGCCATGGCCATGATGGGGTTGAAGTTGCGCTGGGTGAGCTCGTACTGGAGGTTGCCGTAGGTGTCGGACGTGTGGGTGCGGATGAAGGCGTAGTCGGCGGGGAGGGCGTACTCGAGGACGTACTCCTTACCGTCGATGACGCGGGTCTCCTTGTCCTGAGCCAGCTCCGTGCCGACGCTGGCGCGGGTGTAGAAGGCGCCGATGCCTGCGGCGGCGGCGCGCATGCGCTCGACGAGGGTGCCCTGGGGCATGAGCTCGGCCTCGAGCTCGCCGGACTCGTTCAGCTCCTCGAAAAGGTTGCGCTGCGAGGGATGCGGCGAGGCGGAGAAGGCACAGCAGACCTTCTTCACGCGGCGCAGCTCGACGAGGTGGCCGGTGTTGGCCTTGGCGTTGGTCTGGTCGCCGCGGTTGGTGATGATGGTGAGGTCTTTGGCACCCTGCCGGATGAGGGCGGCGAGCAAGTTCTGCGGCAGTCCCGGCGGGCCGAAGCCGCCTACCATGATGCTCGCGCCGTCCGGGATGTCCGCGACGGCCTCGTCAAACGTTGAGAGCACTTTGTTCTTCATAGGCTGATTGTACTCCGCGGGTGTGGATACGCAGGGTCGCCTTGGTGAATCTCAGCTTTTGTAACACGCTTGCCGTTACGGGGCAAGACCCCAAGGCATGGTGAGGCGCCGGGGCCGGTCAACCTGCATCGAGACCCGTCCGTGAGAAAGTATTCGTTTGTGTACGTATTACTTATTGACCGAGATTGTATATCGTTATAGTATTCGCGCAATCATATGGAAACAGTACGTTATATTGCGTTGAGGCAGGAGGCGCCGGATGGACTTGCGTGAGTTGCGCAGCTTCTGCGCGGTGGCCCAATTCGGCAGCATTACCAAGGCCGCGGAGCAACTCATGTTGCGCCAACCTGCGGTGACCCTGCACATACAGGAGCTCGAGCGGGAGACGGGGGTCACGCTGCTGGACCGGAGCAAGCGGCCGGTGCAGCTCACGGCGGCGGGGGGGCATCTCGCCGAATTGGCGAAGCCGCTGCTGCGGCAGATTGATTCGCTTCCGGTGGAGACATCTTCATACGCGAGCCGGGGCAGCCTGACCGTGGCGTCCACCACGGAAATGATGCGCAACATGCTTGTAGACTCCATCGTGGCTTACCGGCAGACCTACCCGGACACTCGCCTCTCCGTGCGCAGCGGCCGCCTGCCGGAGGTGCTCCGCATGGTGCGGGACCGCGACGCGGACCTGGGATTCGTGCCCCTGACAGGGAGATTCAGCGAGTTCAACGTTGAGACACTGTTCACCAACGAGCGTGTGCTGCTGGCCGCCAAGGGGCACCCGGTGCTGGACCAGCCCATCGAGAGCCTTCATCAGATCGCCCAGTGGCCCCTCATCGTCAACATTGGCACACGGGACAACCCGACCTACATCGAGGGCAAGCTCAACGAGGAGGGGTTGGACTACAACGTCGTCATGCGGCTGGACCATTTCGACGCAATCAAGCGGTACGTGAGCAAGGGACTGGGCATAAGCGTGGTCCCACGCATCATCCTGGAGCCGGACGACGAAGTCACGCTGGGCATCGTCGGGCTGGGGCACATCGTGGATATCCAGAGCGTGGGCATCGTCACCGTGCGGGATACGCCAATGTCCCGGTCGTCGGAACAGTTCGTCGAAATGCTGCGGGAGACGATACCTGCGCACCTCGCGCCACAGTGGCCGTAGGCGGTTGTATCGACAGCCGCGCGCGTCACAGGCCAACACTTCCGACCTCGCATCAGCCGGGGTAGCGGGATTCCCACGCATTCGCCGTGACAAGCGCGCCCTCTCGGGGTAAGGTCTAGGCCGAGCCGCCATCGACGTGAGCGAGGGCGGGCCAACGCCATCAGGAGGGGCCGTCATGAAGCAGATCAGCGACAACGTCTTCGTCGACAACGAGCGGCGGGGGTCCAACCACGGATACGTCGTGACGTCGGACGGCGTCGTGCTCATCGACACGCCGCACAAGCCGACGGATGCACTGCGGCTGCGGGCGGAGATCGAGGCGATCGGGCCCGTGCGGTACATCATCAACACGGAGCCGCACGGCGACCACTGGACGGGGAACGCCTACTTCGACGCGCCGGCCATCGCGCAGGCGGGGGTGCGGCAGCGCATCCTCGACACGGACATGGCAGAGCACGTTTCGAGGGTGTCGGCGATGGGCCCGGACGAGCACCTGCACCTGCAGGGGTACGCGCCGAACACGCCCATCATCACCTTCGACAGGGCGATGACGCTGCACGTGGGGAACCACACCTTCCGCATGACGCACATGCCCGGCCACACGAAGGCGCAGGCCGCGGTGAGCGTGGTTGAGGAGGGCGTGACGTTCACGAGCGACAACATCTTCTGCAAAGTACACACGTGGATCCAGGAGGCGGACCCGAATGAGTGGCTGGGCGCGCTGGAGAGCCTTCGCGCGCTGCCGGAGGACTCGTTCGTGCCGGGACACGGGCCGCTGTGCGGCAAGGAGTACCTGGACGACCAGGCGGCGTGGATCCAGGAGTGGGTGGCTTACGTGCGCAGCGGGGTGGAGCGGGGGATGACGAAGGAGGAGGCGCTCGAACAGCTGACGGACATGACGGACCGGTACCCGATGGACGTCGAGCAGGACGGGATGGCGCCGTTCGTGATGCGGCTGAACGTGGCGAATTTGTACGACTACGTGACGGGGCAGGGGGCGCATGGGGGCGGGTAGGGGGGAGTAGTTCTGAGGGCGGTTACCCTACGACATGTGCAGGGAGAATGGGAGCCTGTGCGTCATGCTGAATACGCAAGAGAATGACGATTCACTCATTGCACGCGCTTTAAGAAGCGTAGGGCGTTGGGCTTAGCTGAAAGTCGACACGGTAGAAGCGGATATCAACATTGTCGACCACACTGAGCGCATATTCGAGATCCTCATCGCCGTCCCGACAGATTATCATGCCTCGGAGCCCCTTCTCTGTCTCACCATCATCGCCTTTGCAGAGGTGTTCCTTCACCCAACCCATATAGCGAAGGGTCTGTCCAACGACGCGGTCGGAGGTTCTACCTTTCTTGAGCTCCATGACCACGAAGGAATTGCAGCCGGGTTCCCAAGCCAAGATGTCTATACGTCCTACATCAGTCTGATACTGCTTGCCGCTAGTTCCATCAGCGTCTGTATAGACCTGAATGTCAGGCCCAAACACTGCACCAAAGTTTGAGACGATAAACTCCTCAAGGTATTTCTCAAGGGCAAACTGCGTCTGAGTCTGGGAAGATTGCTCCTCAGGGGGTATGCCTGTTTCATCTTGTACTTGGGAACTGAGACTTTCGTCAGCTTCAATCGCGCCACTCGTCAGTTCTGTAAACTTGGACGCTGTAACCTCATATACGGTGTGCATCCCAAAGGCGATGTTTGGGAAGTCGATGCCCGATAGATCTTCCCATTGGATTGGAAGGAAGTTTTCATAGGTGTCCGTGTTCATATCGCCAACCATCGCTCCGCCGTGTTCGCGGGAGTAGAAGGCTGGACCAGTCGCCGTACCAATGCCTACAATCCTTCGCCGCCCTGCGCGGGCAATAATTCGATCGCCCTCTTGGATAGCGTAAAACTTGTTCAGTTGGTGAAAGCCGTGTTTGCTGTCATTGGGCATGCGTTCCTTGAAGCGTTCAAGCCTCTCCTCAAAATCAAGAGAAGCAATGTCTCCAATGTTCCACCCGATTGAGATCACGCTGTTGCTCTTGTCGTAATCCCAGAAGAGCTGGAATTTCTGCACATTGTTGTAGTTGGCTGGGGCGATTAGCCAGTATCTAGTCAAGCTCGTACTCCAAAGGGTTATCAGAGAAAGCAATCGAGGAACAGAGTTTCTGTTCCTCGATTCAAGCTACCGGAATCGACGCGTTCTGCCTATCCTCCAGTTTCAGCCACAAAGGGGGTCGCCTCAAAGCGTTCTATGCGGTCACGGGTTTCTTCCCACCAGTCTGCTTCTCGGGGGAGGATTACCTGGCCGGAGCGTAGGTGGTAGTCCTGGGGGTTCTCGACGCCGGGGGGTGGGGCGCCGTCCTCGGCGAGGGCGCGGGCGGCGGCGAGGAGCTTGCGGCGGGTGCGGATGATCATCTGGTCCGTGGTGCCGAGGTGCTCGCTGGTGCGGTCCAGGATGGTGCCCATGCCCTCGGTCATCGCCATGTCCTGCTGGCGGATGCCGGTGATGCCGGACCAGCTCTTCATGGTGCGCTGGGCCTCGCGATCGATCTGGAAGTCGTTGTCCCAATTCTGTTCGATGACGTAGCGGTCGTACCA